>NZ_JAEHNY010000019.1:0-17688 GCF_016236975.1 Salegentibacter maritimus | reverse complement strand
GGACAGTCTCATAGCTCAGCTGGTTAGAGCGCTACACTGATAATGTAGAGGTCGGCAGTTCGAGTCTGCCTGAGACTACAGCGCGCTAAAGCGCAGTTAAAGGTTAAGAGTTCAAAGTAATTTGAATTTGGGACAACAACGTTCATTACAAATTGAAAGGAAATTTTAGAAGTTGGGCAACCAGTTTACAGTACGCAGTGAGCAGTACGCAGTACAGTTACGACTGAATACTGAATACTAATTAACTGCCAACTGAAAAATGGGGGATTAGCTCAGCTGGCTAGAGCGCCTGCCTTGCACGCAGGAGGTCATCGGTTCGACTCCGATATTCTCCACAAAAGGCTTTAAGCATTATGCTATAAGCCGTAAGCAAAAATGCCTAAGGCTTATAGCCTAAAGCATATAGCTTATAAAGTTCATTGACATATTGAGAAACAAAGAATACGAGAAAACTACAGTTATAGGATGTAAATTTTATAACGAGGTAAATTAATTATATTAATAGAATACATTGTGATTTAAGGTCACGAGAAATTCGAGCATAAGCAAGAAGCATACAAGCTAGATAAGGGCGTATGGGGAATGCCTAGGCTCTCAGAGGCGAAGAAGGACGTGATAAGCTGCGAAAAGCTGCGGGGATTGGCACATACAAGTTGATCCGCAGATATCCGAATGGGGCAACCCACTATACTGAAGGTATAGTATCCGCAAGGAGGCAAACCCGGAGAACTGAAACATCTAAGTACCCGGAGGAAGAGAAAACAATAGTGATTGCGCTAGTAGCGGCGAGCGAACGTGCATTAGCCCAAACCATAAGGTTTACGGACCTTATGGGGTTGTAGGACCACAATATTTGTTGCAAACAGAATTAGAACAAGTTGGAAAGCTTGGCCATAGACGGTGACAGCCCGGTATAGGTAATGGATGTAATGATAGTGGTATCCTGAGTAGTGCGGGGCACGTGAAACCCTGTATGAATCCGGCGGGACCATCCGCCAAGGCTAAATACTCCTGAGAGACCGATAGTGAACCAGTACCGTGAGGGAAAGGTGAAAAGAACCCTGAACAAGGGAGTGAAATAGATCCTGAAACCATACGCTTACAAGCGGTCGGAGCCTTTAGGGGTGACGGCGTGCCTTTTGCATAATGAGCCTACGAGTTACCGTTTCCAGCAAGGTTAAGCAGTTCAGCTGTGGAGCCGTAGCGAAAGCGAGTCTTAATAGGGCGATTTAAGTTGGTAATGGTAGACGCGAAACCGTGTGATCTACCCTTGGGCAGGTTGAAGCTGTGGTAACACATAGTGGAGGACCGAACCCGTTGACGTTGAAAAGTCTTGGGATGACCTGAGGGTAGGGGTGAAAGGCCAATCAAACTCGGAAATAGCTCGTACTCCCCGAAATGCATTTAGGTGCAGCGGTATAATAGTTTTATAGAGGTAGAGCTACTGATTGGATGCGGGGGCTTCACCGCCTACCAATTCCTGACAAACTCCGAATGCTATAAAATGTTTTATATCAGTGAGGGCATGGGTGCTAAGGTCCGTGTCCGAGAGGGAAAGAACCCAGACCATCAGCTAAGGTCCCCAAATGTATGTTAAGTTGAATAAACGCGGTTGGACTGCCCAGACAGCTAGGATGTTGGCTTGGAAGCAGCCATTCATTTAAAGAGTGCGTAACAGCTCACTAGTCGAGCGGTCCGGCATGGATAATAATCGGGCATAAACATACTACCGAAGCTATGGATTTCATATTTAGATATGGAGTGGTAGGGGAGCATTGTAACAGAGATGAAGGTGAGTCGTGAGGCTTTCTGGATTGGTTACAAAAGAAAATGTAGGCATAAGTAACGATAATGCAGGCGAGAAACCTGCACACCGAAAGACTAAGGTTTCCCCAGCTATGCTAATCAGCTGGGGGTTAGTCGGGACCTAAGGCGAACCCGAAGGGGGTAGTCGATGGACAACAGATTAATATTTCTGTACTTGCCCCACGTTAAAGCGGACGGAGGCGAAAAGTTGGTGCGTGCTGACGGAATAGCACGTTGAAGGGAGTGGTAACACCCCGATAGTACACAAAAGCTTCGGCCGGCGTGATAATCCAGCGGATCGACTTCCAAGAAAAGCGAGTGGATGCAACCCGTACCGTAAACCGACACAGGTAGTTGGGATGAGAATTCTAAGGTGCTCGAGAGATTCATGGCTAAGGAACTAGGCAAAATAGGCCCGTAACTTCGGGAGAAGGGTCGCCCCGCTTTTAGCGGGGCCGCAGTGAAGAGGTCCAGGCGACTGTTTATCAAAAACACAGGGCTCTGCTAAATCGAAAGATGATGTATAGGGCCTGACACCTGCCCGGTGCTGGAAGGTTAAGAGGAGATGTTAGCTTCGGCGAAGCATTGAATTGAAGCCCCAGTAAACGGCGGCCGTAACTATAACGGTCCTAAGGTAGCGAAATTCCTTGTCGGGTAAGTTCCGACCTGCACGAATGGTGCAACGATCTGGACACTGTCTCAGCCATGAGCTCGGTGAAATTGTAGTATCGGTGAAGATGCCGATTACCCGCTACGGGACGAAAAGACCCCGTGCACCTTTACTATAGCTTAGTATTGACTTTGGACAAGTGATGTGTAGGATAGGTGGGAGACTTTGAAGCGCCGTCGCCAGGCGGTGTGGAGTCATTGTTGAAATACCACCCTTTACTTGTTCGGAGCCTAACCTCATTATGTGAGGGACAGTGCTTGGTGGGTAGTTTGACTGGGGTGGTCGCCTCCAAAAGAGTAACGGAGGCTTCTAAAGGTTCCCTCAGCACGCTTGGTAACCGTGCGTAGAGTGCAATGGCAAAAGGGAGCTTGACTGAGAGACATACAGGTCGATCAGGTACGAAAGTAGAGCATAGTGATCCGGTGACACCGCGTGGAAGGGTCATCGCTCAAAGGATAAAAGGTACGCCGGGGATAACAGGCTGATCTCCCCCAAGAGCTCACATCGACGGGGGGGTTTGGCACCTCGATGTCGGCTCGTCACATCCTGGGGCTGGAGAAGGTCCCAAGGGTTGGGCTGTTCGCCCATTAAAGTGGCACGCGAGCTGGGTTCAGAACGTCGTGAGACAGTTCGGTCTCTATCTGTAGTGGGCGTTAGAAATTTGAGTGGACCTGACTCTAGTACGAGAGGACCGAGTTGGACCAACCTCTGGTGCACCAGTTGTTCCGCCAGGAGCACTGCTGGGTAGCTACGTTGGGAAGGGATAAGCGCTGAAAGCATATAAGCGCGAAACCCACCACAAGATGAGATTTCTTTAAAGGACCGTGGGAGACGACCACGTTGATAGGCCATAGGTGTAAAGGCAGCAATGTCATAGCCGAGTGGTACTAATAATCCGTAAAGCTTGATGCGATTCCTGTTATCCTGCAAGGGATAACAGGAGCTTGAATGCTTGCCGCAGTTTTATTTTATTTTTTGTTTCTTTTAATATGTCAACTTATTAGAGTAGGCAGTTGTAAGTAAAAGGGTAAGCAGGAAAACCTGCAAATTTATAGACTGTAAACTGCATACTAAAGACTTAAGGTGGTTATGGCAACGGGGCTCACCTCTTTCCATTCCGAACAGAGAAGTTAAGCCCGTTAGCGCAGATGGTACTGCTATTTGTGGGAGAGTATGTCACCGCCTTTTTTTTAAAAGACCTTTACAGCAATGTAAAGGTCTTTTTTTTTTGATCTAATTTTCGGGAAGGACTTATTAAAACTTTCTTCATCATGTCTTTTCTACACTAAACATAATTTTCCTTTTTATTTTTTTAATTTTTCAAAAGCTGATAGATGTCAGGTTTACTTTCTTTTGGCGATTTCTAAAAAGCTCAATTCTTTTATTACCTTTATTTTTGCCTAACAATTTAGATACTATGAATAAAGGAATTTATATAGCTACATTAGAATCCCATAGCGGAAAATCTATGATCTCATTAGGTTTAATGAGAACGCTTTTAGGAAAAATGGTTAAAGTTGGATATTTCAGGCCCGTCATTAATGATGTGCCGAAAGGTAAACGAGATAATCATATAGATACTGTATTAAGTTATTTTGATTTAAAAATACCATATGAGGATACTTTTGCTTTCACGCGTAGTGAAGTAATTCAGAAGCGAAACGAAGGTAAATCGGGCGAGATTATAGATACTATTATATCAAAATATAAGAAGCTTGAGAAAGAATTTGATTTTATCCTTGTTGAAGGTAGTGATTTTTCAGGAGAAGGGAGTGTTTTTGAATTCGATGTAAATGTAGTAATTGCTAAAAACCTTGGTATTCCTGTTGTAATAGTAGTTAGTGGTCAATTCAAAAACTGGGAAGAACTTTTAGGATATCAGCAAATGGCTTACCGGGCTTTTAAGGATAAGGAAGTTCAGGTTATTGGAATGGTAAGTAATAAAATTAAGCAAGAAAATCTTGAACCTGCTAAAAAGAATATGAGGGCATTTTTACCCGAAGAAGTAGGCGTTTTTGCTATTCCTTTTGTAGATACTCTTAACAACCCTACTTTAAAAGAGATTGTCCAGGTATTGAATGGAAAGGTCTTATTTGGTCACGATTTTCTTGATAACCAAACAGGAAATTTTGGAGTAGGAGCTATGCAATTACGTAACTATCTTACAACCTTAAAAAACGAAAGTTTGGTAATTACTCCTGGGGATAGGGCCGATATTATTCTGGGGGCACTTCAGGCTAATATTTCCAGTAATTATCCGAGGATTTCAGGTATTATTTTAACCGGAGGATTGACCCCCGAAGATTCTATTTTAAAACTTATTGAAGGTCTATCGGAAATAGTTCCTATTATTTCAGTTAAAGAGGGAACTTTTGCGGTGACAAACATGGTGGGTGCTATAAAATCTAATATTTATGCCGATAGTATCCAAAAAATTCAAACCACCATTAGTATTTTTGAGCGTTATGTATCCTTTGATCCTTTAGTTGAAAAATTAATGAACTATAATCCGCAAGGAATAACACCAAGAATGTTTCAGTATGGTTTGGTGCAACGTGCCAGAGAAAGTAAAAAGCATATTGTGTTACCGGAAGGAACAGATGAGCGTATTCTTACTGCTGCTAAGCGTCTTATAGATATGAATCTGGTAGAACTCACTCTTCTTGGTGATGTTGATATCATTCACAAAACCGTTGCTAAAATTGGGTTGGATCTTGATTTTTCAAAAGTGAATATTATCGATCCTATTAACTCTCCAAATTTGGAAGATTATGCAAAGACTTTTTATGAATTGAGAAAACATAAAGGGGTGAATATGGATATGGCCAAAGATAGAATGTGTGATGTTTCTTATTATGGTACTATGATGATTTATAAAGGCGCTGCTGATGGGATGGTATCAGGGGCGGCACATACTACCCAACATACCATATTACCTGCCTTGCAGTTTATTAAAACCAAACCAAATGTTTCTGTAGTTTCTTCTGTATTTTTTATGTGCTTAGAAGATAGGGTATCAGTATTTGGTGACTGCGCAATTAATCCAAACCCTTCTGCCGAAGAACTGGCAGAGATTAGTATCTCTTCTGCCGAAAGTGCTTCTGCGTTTGGGATTGATCCAAAAATAGCCATGTTGTCTTACTCATCAGGATCTTCAGGAAAAGGTGCCGATGTTGATAGGGTAAGAGAAGCTACTGAAATTGTTAGAAAACGAAGACCTGATCTTAAAATAGAAGGGCCCATTCAGTATGATGCGGCTGTAGATATAAGTGTGGGGAAAAGCAAATTGCCGGAATCTGAAGTAGCCGGGCAGGCCAATGTTTTGATATTTCCTGATTTAAATACCGGAAATAATACTTATAAAGCCGTACAAAGAGAAACCGGTGCGCTGGCAATTGGGCCTATGCTTCAGGGGTTAAATAAACCGGTAAACGATTTAAGTCGTGGATGTACCGTGGCTGATATATATAATACAGTAATTTTAACTGCCATACAGGCTCAAGGAATATAATTAAGCATGAAGAATATTTTAATTATAAATTCAGGAAGTTCGTCTTTAAAGTTTCAATTAATTCAGATGCCTGAAGAAAAGGTATTGGCTTCAGGACTTGTGGAACGTATAGGTTTACAAGAAGCGAAACTTCATTTTAAAACCGGGAAGGATACAATTACAGAGGCTCTTCCGGTTAAAGATCATGCGGTAGCTTTAAAAGCGATTACCAACCTTTTAATGGATTCAGAAAAAGGAATTATTAAAAATGTGGATGACATTGCGGCTATTGGACATCGGGTAGTGCACGGAGGTGATAACTTTTCTAAAACCATCGTTATAAATAAAGAAGTAAAAACTAAAATAAAAGATTTTTTCTCTTTAGCTCCATTACATAACCCGGCTAATTTAAAAGGAATTGAGGTTGCAGAAGAACTGTTTCCTAATGCCAAGCAAGTTGCTGTTTTTGATACCGCTTTTCATAGATCTATACCCAGAAAGGCTGCGCAATATGCCATTCCTAATAATTTTTTTGAAAAAGATCATATTCAATTATACGGTTTTCATGGTACCAGTCATAAATATGTTACCGAGAAGGCCATTGGTTACTTAAAAAATAAACATTCGAAAATTATAAGTATTCATTTAGGAAATGGCTGTAGTATTACTGCTGTGAAAGATGGTAAAAGTGTGGACCATTCTTTGGGTTTTGCGCCAGTTAACGGGCTTATTATGGGAACCAGGAGCGGGGATATAGACCAATCTGTAATTTTTTATCTGGTTAATAAATTAGGATATTCCATAGATGAAGTAAGTGATATTTTGCATAAGAAAAGTGGAATGTATGGAATTACCGGGTATAGCGATTTAAGGGATATTGAAGAGCAGGCTGCAAAGGGAAATAAAAAGTGTCAATTAGCACTGGATATGAATGCTTACCGGATTAAAAAATATATTGGTGCTTACGCCGCTGCAATGAATGGGGTAGATGCCCTGGTATTTACAGCCGGAATTGGTGAAAATAGTGATGTAATTAGAAGTTTGGTTTGCAGTGAAATGGACTTCTTCGGAATTAAACTTGACGAAGGAAAAAATAAAGAGCGTAGCAAAAATATGAGAAGTATACAGGCTGATGATGCTACAGTTGAAATACTGGTTATACCAACAAATGAGGAATTAGAAATCGCGAAACAAGCCTATGAATTAGATATGCAGGTGTAGAATATTTAATTATTTAGATTAGATATTTACTTACTGTATTCAATTGGTTTTTTAAAGCTTTGGAAGAATGCTTATGGGATAAAAGCGTATTTCTTAAACTTCCATCGGTTAAAAGCTTTAAAGTATCTTTTAAATGTTTAATGAAGTAATTTTCTATTTCTGTACATATTCGACCTTTGTTTAAATTTGAAGTAGTATTTAATTTCTTCTGCATTTTAAGTACTTCCTTTTTGCACTTTATTAAAAGCTGGTCCAGGTATTCCTGATCTTTCGCTTCTAAGATATGTTTGTCTAAATCCTGTTTAAGCGTCTTTTTATGATTGTATAAAGATTTGAAAAGGCGCTTTAAATAAGGTTTTGTAGTGGTTAGAATAGCGTGTTTATAATACATAGCTGCTGTATAATTTGCTATGTAATAATTTTCAAGATAATCTACTTCCGAAGGTTTCCACAACATTTTTCTAAGTTTTAAAAAATTGAAAATTTTTTTAGAAATAGAGGGGATTTCTTATAAAAGTAACAAGAAAACTACAGGTTTAGCCGTTAAAGAACATTAAACAATTATTAAAAAATTATAATTTGATTGTATGTGGGCCTATTTCTATAGTTTTCAGAAATTATACTTGCGAAAGAAAGCCTGGAACCAAAAGATTCACAGGCTTTAAATTTAGCTTTCTTCTATTTTATTGGAGAGCTTTGTATAAGATTTCGGCTGCTTTAGCTGAAGAGGCAGGATTTTGACCGGTAATTAGATTTTCGTCTTTTAATACGTTTACTTGCCAATCATCAGATTTAGAATAAATGCCTCCTTTTTCTTTTAGCATATCTTCTACTAAAAATGGAACTACATTTGTTAACTGAACAGCCTCTTCTTCAGTATTTGCAAAACCTGTTACTTTTTTTCCTTTCACTAGAGGGGTGCCGTCTACATTTTTTACATTTTTAAGCGCTGCCGGTGCGTGGCATACAAATGCAATGGGTTTTTCCTGCCTGTGAAATGCTTCTATCAAATTTATAGAAACTTTATCTTCTGCTAAATCCCATAGGGGACCGTGACCTCCCGGATAGAAAACTGCGTCAAAATCTTCAGCTTTTAGAGTTTCCAATCTAAGTGTATTCTCAATCACTTTTTGAGCCTTATTATCTTTATAAAAACGCCTGGTGTCTTCGGTTTGTGCATTTTCTGTTTCACTGTTAGGATCAATAGGTGCCTTACCACCTTTTGGGGTAGCTACCTTTATCTCGGCTCCTTTGTCCAGTAATTTGTAATAAGGGGCTGCAAACTCTTCTACCCAAAATCCTGTTTTTTCTCCGGTATCTCCCAGTTTGTCATGAGAGGTTAATACAAATAGTACCTTCATATCTTTAACTTTATAGTTTAACTACCATTTTTCCTTTATTCTTACCGTCAAAAAGATCCAGGAAGGCTTGTGGTATATTTTCAAATCCTTCTTTAATGGTTTCGGTGTAAGTTAATTTTCCTTCATTTAGCCACTGTGCTAGTTGTTTGATAGCAGCTGGGTGCTTCTCTTCATAATCGAAGACTACAAACCCCTGCATAGACGAACTTTTTTTAACCAAAAATGGCTGAACACTAATGCTTTTTGGGAGTTCGGTATTATTATATTGAGAAATGGCACCGCAATTAACCGTTCTGGAAAATTTATTAATATTAAAGAGAACAGCTTCAGATATTTCACCTCCTACATTATCAAAATACACATCTACACCATCCGGGCAGGCCTGGCCAATGGCCTCGCTCATGTTTTTGGTCGTGTTGTAATTGATTCCTTCATCGAAACCAAATTTAGATTTTAGTAATGCTATTTTTTCATCTGTACCGGCAATTCCTACCACTCTTAGACCTAAAATCTTACCAATTTGTCCTACAATGCTGCCTACTGCACCGGCAGCGCCAGATACCAGCAGTGTTTCTCCCGCTTTGGGTTTTCCTATCTCTGTTAAGCCTAGATAAGCGGTCATACCCGTCATACCAAGAATTCCCAAATAGGCTGAAAGTGGAGCCATATTTTCATCTACTTTCATAAGTCCTTTGGCTTTAGCAACTTGCTTCTCTTTCCAGGCTAATGCACCTAATACATGATCTCCTTTATGAAAGTTTTCTGCTTTAGATTCCAGGACTTCGGCAACAATTCCGGATTCTATGGGTTTACCTACTTCAAACGGGGCAATATATGATGGAGCGTCGCTCATTCTTCCTCTTAAATATGGGTCTACTGATACATATTCAGATTTTAATAATACTTCGCCTTCCTTTAATTCCGGAATTTCTGTGCTTGTAAATTCAAAATCGTTTAAACCAGGTTTCCCTGTAGGTCTATTTTTTAAGTTTATTGTTCTTGTTGTACTCATAATTTTCTTTTTTTATTACACTTTAATACTATTCCAGGCCATTTCGTAAGCCTCCTCTATGTTTTCTCTAGTCAGTTTAAAAATGGCACGTTCCTGCAATTTCATAAAAAAAGCAATAGGATAAATACTGAAGGCATATAACATGTAAGGGGAAACAGGTTTGATTATTCCTTCTTTTTGCCCCCTTTCCATAAGATCTAATAATGGCTGTAGGTGTTTTAAACCCTCCTGCCTGCTTGGCTCATCTATAATGGGAGTGTTATCGCATTGAGATAAAAACATAGCTTCTTCAATTTCTTTTAATTTAAATTCAGCAATATTCTTCCAGATATTCTTAAACCCTTCTTTTACCGTTAAATCTTCTTTGTAATCCTTAAAAGCAAATTCACTAAATGCAGCCTTTACTTCAATATAAATCTGATTAACCAAATCTTGTTTGTTCTTAAAATATAGGTAAATAGTTCCCGGAGAAACTTCTGCCATCTTCGCAATTTTTGACATAGGAGTTGCGTGAAAGCCATTATTGTTTACAAGCCTTATGGTAGCTTTTACAAGCGCATCTCTTTTTTGCTGACTTTTTGGAAGTGTATTCATTTTATTTTAGATTCTATGCAAAACTATGAAAAATGAACGTTCATTCATTTTTAAAAATATGATTTAGCGTTTATTTAACTTCAATTCTTAAATTCATAAAAAACAGCGGTTAAAACGCACGTCATTTTAACCGGTGTTTAGCTTGGAAAAGAAATGTTATTTTTCAAAAAAGATATGAAGTTCCTTGAAGGACTAGTTTTTAAGGTTTTTATAATTGGTCAATAAATTCTGAAAAAACCTTTTTATGATGTTCCAGGTCTAAATTGGGAGACACTGAAACCCGGGCAATATAATCTTTATCGGCTTCTTTAGTAGTGCCTTGAGTAGAAGTAGCCGGAATAGTCCAGTAACAACCTTTTAACTGGCCATAACTTACACAATATTTACTTTCATCAGGAATTTGAGTAATCATCATATTTATAAGCTTTTGGTTTAAAGCTCTTTTGTAAGTTTCTTTTTCTGCTTCTGTATTGCCCTTGGTAGGTAGGTCTAACGAAAATACAGATGGTGTAAAACCTTCCTTCGCCAAAGCTTCTGAAACAAAGTTGATTTTGGCCGTAGGCAACTTTTCTTCAATATAGGAGACAAATTCACAGGTGTTTTTGTAGGCATCTGCTATCCGCTGGTTCATAGAGGGCAATTGTTCGGCTAATATTTTAATTTGAAGATCGGTGGCTTCGTTATCACATAGCTGAAGGTGCTTCGCTATTACCGGCATTAGAAATTCAGCTTTTTCGTTAGCAACACAATAGCCGGCCGTGCATTTTCCTCCACTTGGGAATTTAGAACCACTAACGTAAGAGATGGTTTTAATGCTAGCGAGTATGCCGTCTTTACTTAGAAACTGAACATTGGGACAAAATGTTTGATCCAGAATAAAAACCGGTTCAATCGCAATTTTATTCAATGCAGTTTTTCGGGGTTTGCTCAAAACAGTTCTTAGGTCTTCCAGGTCTGGAACTTCAACTCTTGGATTAGTTGGAATTTCAGCAATAATAAAGGGTATACCTCCTTCCTGGGCAACTTTTGTTAACACCTGGTCTACGCTCTTAACCATGTTATTACCACCATCTACCGGAAGGTCTAAAACTTCAACATTTTTAACACAGGCAGCTACCCGTCTTGCCTGGTCGTTGGTGCCACCATAGCAATTTGGAGGGACAATAATTTTAATGTCCTTACCCGGGTAATTTTTCAGAGCATTATCAATAAGCCCCATCATAATCGCATACTGAATAGAGAGCCCACAAGACCCAAGCTGCACATTTGAATTGGTAGCGGTAATTTTATGAATTGAATTTACAACACTGGTTTTATCACTTTGTACCTGGCTATTTTTTTTAAGCGAAAACGAGGAATCAACAAGTTTTTGTAGGGCATAAAAAGAATTTTGGGGTGTCATGGCAATAGTTTCTCTTCGCCGTACATGTTGGATTTCTGACACGTAACCTTCATGCTGCTCGTTATTTGCCAATAGAAGGCTTCCCAGAGGAGGTTGAAGACTTATTAAAAAGTCGATTTTTGGATGAAGTTCAAATGTATTTATCTCATCTTTTTGAGAAATAAAAATAGTACTGCCATTAAAATCGGAAATATGATCCGGGCTTTTAATTTGGTTTACTTCAAAATCATAGCCGTAGACACGACGTATTGTTTCAAAATCAAAAAAGCCTGGTAACTCTCCTGAATAGTTTATTTGCGTGTTTTTGTTATCGATAAAGTTTTTTCTTAGCACTGCGAGAACGGGTATTGTTCTAGAAGCAAAGCTGATTACACTTTCTGGTTTTAACCCATTTAATTGCGCTACTGTCCATTCCAGAACAGAGGATAATGGATGTCCCAGTCTAATATAATCGAAAGCAGTGGGTAGTTTGCTAAGTGCTTCAATTTTAGAATTATTATTTTTATAAAGCCCTTCAAATTCGTTTAAAAATTCAGTTTTTGCGAGGTCTTCATTATAAATATCCAATCGGTGGGTGGTAAGTTTCAGCCAGTCGCTAGGAATATTTTTTAATACATTCTCAATAAATCCAATCAGTTTTTTTTCTTCCATCGTCTTTTCATTTTAAAGAACCCGAAAGTAAAGATTTATTAGGTTTATTGAAAATGAGTAAGACAGATGTTTCAATACTTTTATGGCAAAAGGCTTAGGAAATGAAATTTTAAACTGAACTATTTAAGGATCTTTTTAGAACAAGCCTGTTTGAAAAGGTTTTAAAACTACTTTTTCGAAGAATATATATGGCTTATTGATTTTTTATTGGCACTGCCAAAGGGTGTAATACCTCGGGGTAGTTTACTTAAAGGTCTTGAGCAATAAACCTCGGATTGAGTAAAATTTAAATAATAATGTAATGAGGTAAACTTATGAAGACGATCTTTATAGCTAGCTTATATGACTGCTAATCCTTATTTAAATAAAAGTTGTTTCCTAACCTTGTTGAATAATCGACCACTTTTTTAATTACCGTATTTTTATCATTTTTTCTCCAGTTAATATAAAGATCAATATTTTCATTTATATCAATAAAAGTTACATTTTCGCTTTTAGCAAATTTAAACGAGTAGGGGAGGATAGAAATTCCCATACCCCTGGATACCAAAGTTAAAATCATACCACCAAAATCAGATTCCAGCGTTTGATTAGGCTCAAAATCATATTTCTGAAAAATATTTCTTAAGGTAGATGCAAAAAAAGTAGTATGATGTAATCCTGATATGATGAACTTTTCATCTTGCAGGGATTTAAAGTTTATAGTTTCGGATTTGGTTGTCCAATGATTATTTGGAACAACCAAATAAATAGGCTCTGTGTACAATTTTAAAGAGGAAATGCCATAATTTAAAATTTTATCTCTGCTAAAGGAGATGTCTATTTGATAACTTAATAGTAATTTCTCGTGGTTTTGATCGGTTGGTTCTGTAAGTTCAATTTTTAAATCGGGTAAATTATGGTCTATTGATTTTAGTAAATCGGGTAGAAATTTAAAGGCAATAGACCCGGGATATGCTATAGAAATGGCACCGGAGACACCTTCGTCAATTTTTTTCGCCTGTCTGTGAATTCGGTTGAAGTCATCTATTATTAGGCTCCAATGCTTCTCGAGGAACAAACCGGCATCTGTTAAAGCCACATTTCTCTTGTTTCTTTCAAATAGTTTAATTCCTATTTCTTCTTCTAAAGATTGAATATTCCTGCTTAAAGAAGACTGTGAGATATTAAGCTTTTCTGATGTATGCCAAAAATGTAATTCATTAGCTAATTCTAGAAAATATTGTATTTGTTGTAAAGTCACTATTAATGCGTTTTTAGCATTACTCAATCAAAAATAAGTATTTTTTAATGATTTTTAAATCAGTTGCTTTGTGGCCTGTTTTAAAATATTAAAAAGAAGTAGACACATGTTACCAGATAACTTTGCAGCCTTTATAGTTACCGCAGGGATTTTTATCATGACACCGGGTATAGACACTATGTTTGTTTTAAATAAATCTATAGCCAACGGAAAGAAATCTGGAATTTATGCCACTTTAGGCGTGAATACCGGGATCCTTATTCATACCTTTTTTGCTGCGTTGGGCTTTGCTGTTCTAATTGCCAAATCGGCTTTGATGTTTGCAATCGTGAAATATGCCGGAGTTGTTTATCTTATTTATTTGGGATTTTTACAGTTGAAGAAGCAGCAGGATTTATTTGCAGATGCAGCAAAACCTGAAGGCAGTAATAACAAAAAAAATGACTTTTTTTCTGGATTGTTTACAAATACATTAAATCCAAAAGTTGCATTATTCTTTTTAGCATTTTTTCCGCAATTTATAGCTCCGACGCAAATTGAAGATCCACTTCCTTTTATTTTACTGGGAGTTACATATGCCATTTTGGGAGTGGCCTGGTTTTCTATAATTACGTTATTTGCCAGTATATTTTCTCAAAAAGTTAAAGCTAAACCCACTGCAGGTTTATGGCTCACAAAATTTAGCGGATTCATTTTTATAATTATGGCTATTAAAATTGCCTTTACTTAGTTCTATTAGCTTTTTTAGTTAATTACTTATTTTTACCGTGATTTTACCAAAAAATATGATTGATTAACTTAGATTTAAATTTTTATAAAAGAACAGCGATACGTTATCTTATTACTTTTAGTAGACATAGACTAAAAATAGCAAGGAGAGACAAAAGTTTATGCTATTTAATTTTTTTCGATTTAAAAGGGGTTTTTAATAACTCGACAATCCTTAATACCGGTGCAACGATGACTCCTATTAAAAGTGCACTAACGGTTAGTAGTGCTGACGCTTTACTGTTAAACTTTTTAGTATTAGTTATTGATGAAATTGTTCTTTTCCATTTCCCATTTTTATATATAAATCCATTTAAATACATTCGGCCTTCCTTCACGGCAAATTCATATGTATAAAAATTATGTCCATAGTCGTGCCGCCATACAATTCCATTCTTTTGAACCTTTCCAGGGATTAAGATCTTTTCTCCATTACCAACTTTTTTATCGTTATTTTTAAACAATTCATCTCCTGCAGTTATTTCATTATAAAATTCGATATGCTCTTTTTTTACAATTAAATTTTTAAATTTTAGTTCTTTAAATGTGGGTTCTCTTTTTATATCTTCTAATAGCATTTTCGAATTTTCAGTTGTTAATTCAATTTTGTCTTTACATTACATATTTCTGCCAAAGACAACAATTGTTTTAAAAGTTAAATTTAAAGTCTTAAAATTGTTTATAAAGGTTTGAGATTATCGCAAGTTGGGGGAGTAGGGACGCTGACTTGTCGGCTTAACCTTTTTGTTTCTTGGTTTTCTAAATTACACTTTTTCCGGAAAAACCCGCTATTTGCTATAACCGATGTTGGGCACTGGGCTTTTCTCGATTATAAACTGATTGGATTTTTGCTTAGCTTGATAAATAGGTATTTTCATTTTACTCGCAATTTCTATAATTTGTTCTTTATCACTTTTGGGCATTTTCATTCCAATTATTATTTCTATAAGACAATTTTTAGGATAATTAATAATTCGATCTTTAATTTCTGCTTTCTTAGGAAAGAAATAATTAGCCAAACGATATTCTTTTTCGTAGGACCAATCAATAGATTTAGTATAAGTTTGAATACCTGCTTTTTCCATTCCTCGCTTTCTCGGATCAATCTTAGGGAATTCTTTACTATAGTTGACTTTACCTCCCATCCCAAAAATACCTGATTCCCGCATTCTTTTTTCATCAAAGCATAAACAAAATCCTTTGTGATTGTCCGCATAATGAGCCCACATCAGTGTACTGTCAAATCTCTCAGAAAATGAAATTATTCCTAAATGCTCATCCTGACTCTTAAATAATCCTTCATTATCTCTATTCTGAAATTTATCTGGATTTGATTCAAGTTCGGCTAATCTCCTAATTTTTTCTAACTCTGGATTATAACCTAGGTGGGCGATAGTTTCTCTATTTCTTGAAACGATATTATCAATATAATTTTTTCTTTTTTCTTTTGTGTCGAGTAAATCAAAACTATTGGGAATTCTACAATCAAAGGGATCATTGAAATCTTTAGGAGATGCTAAAAATAATTCTCGTTTTGTAATCGCTTTTTTATGATTATCATCGGTCCAGCATCTGAACTTGTATATTTTTCTTATCATAAAATTTTTTCTTGCCTTGTGCCCAACGGTCTCGGTTATCGCCAGTTGGCGGAGTGCGGGACGCGGATTTGTCGGCTTAGTATTGGTTTGTTGGTCAAGTTAATTATTTTCTTTCTAACGGTACCGGCTATTGGCGATTAACCGATGTTGTAGCCAGTTTTAATTATTACTTTTTAAATAGTGCTAAATGATCTAATAGTTCTTTGTTTTTTCCTGGTTTTTTAATTGTAACAAATAATTTAATGTCAGGTGGGATCGGTTTGAAAAACTCTGTCCTATTGGCTTTTAAACTTTTAATAAGAGGAGATTTTAGCTTCGATGGAAATTTGACAGGAAACAGATTTAAAGATTTTACAAAATAGATTAGCCAAATAAGGTCATATTCGTTTTCCTCGATATTTTTCAATTTTTCATTAATTGTCTTTTCGATAATGGAATTAATCTTATTTAGAATTTTGGTTTTGCCTTTGTTGTTTTGAATGATCTTTTCAATTATACCTAATATTTGGGGAAACGACTTATTCCTTCTTTCCTTTAATAGCAATAATAGACTTATTGCCTTTTCTAAATCTTTATCCTTAAAATCGAATTTCAGAACATTTTTGTTTGTTGTTATTTCACTTAAAAATGTAGCCTTCCCTAAAAATGTAGCCTTCCCTAAAAATAAGACAGTTTAAAATTCGAAATTGTTAATTTTAAAAACGATAAACTGTCCGATGAAAAAAAGTAGATTTACAGAAAGTCAGATCATCAAGATCTTGAAAGAAAACGAACAAGGCCGAGCTGTTGGTGATATCGCTCGAGAACTGGGTATTGATAAAAGCACTATCTATTATTGGCGTAAGAAATATGGTGGAATGGAAACTAGTGAGCTAAAACGGCTTAAGGAGTTGGAAGAAGAAAATCGCAAGCTCAAGCAGATGTATGCCGATGCCAGTCTAGATAACCAAATGCTGAAAGATATACTGTCAAAAAAGTTCTAAGGCCTTCCGACAAGAAGCATAGAGCGGTTTATTTGATCAAGGAGTACCAGGTCTCCATAAAACGAGCCTGTAATGTAGTAGGTTTAACCCGTTCGATGTGGTATTATCAGACTAAGCGAGACGATTATGAGGTAATCGATAAACTTTCTGAATTGGCCACTGAGTTGCCCACCAGAGGTTTTGATGAATACTATAAACGAATACGTCGCGAAGGCCATAAGTGGAACCGGAAACGGGTATTACGAGTATACCGGCAGATGAAGCTTAAGCTAAGGCGCAAACATAAAAAGCGCATTACAGGTAGGGTAAAACATCCTTTAGAGACCCCTGAACAATTGAATCAGGTTTGGAGTATGGATTTTATGTCAGATGTCCTTTCTGATGGCAGAAAGGTACGTGTCTTAAATATAATTGATGATTGCAACCGAGAAGTACTGGCTGTAGATCCAGGGTTGAACTATCCTGCTAGAAAGCTAGTGGAGACTTTAGAACAATTAGAAGAAGAAATTGGATTACCACAAACTATCCGTTGTGATAATGGCCCTGAGTTTATCTCTAAAACATTCAGTCAATGGTGCAATAGAAAACGTGTGGAAATACGGTATACCCAGCCAGGTAAGCCAATGCAAAACGGGTATATAGAACGTTTAAATAGATTTTATAGAGAAGATATATTAGATGCTTACTGGTTTAATGATTTACATCAATTGCGTTCTTTAAGCAATAAATGGATGGAAGATTACAATAATAACCATCCGCATCAATCCCTGGGCAATAAATCACCAAGGGAATACAAACCTCGATTCGGGGAAGAATTCTTCCCCGAATCGAATGATATTAATGAAAATTTATTGAATTTAGCCCTGTCTTAAATTGGGGAAGGCTACAA
>NZ_JAEHNY010000018.1:0-31134 GCF_016236975.1 Salegentibacter maritimus | reverse complement strand
TTTTGGGAACTTGTTTCCGCTGTAAGCGGCTGCAAATATACAATGCTTTTTCTTTATCAACCAAATATTTTTTAGAAAAATTTTAAGTTTTTTTTCGAAAGCTTTACCCGATTAAAAGAACTTAAAAACAACTACAAATTTTATTAAAACCCTTCGCTGTTTTTGCGGCTGCAAATATACAACCTCTTTTGAATCTGACAAGCAAAAAATAAAGTTTTTTTACTTTTATTTTTTTGACCTTCCTTAGCCCTAAAAACATCGTAATCCCAGTATGTAATGAACGTCTTAACTTAGAACCGCAAACCGCTTGTGGCGCAAAGCGGGTGCAAATATACTGCTGTTTTTTACTCCCACAAGCTCAACTTCACATTTTTTTAAAGAAAACTTAAAACAAAATCATAACAGCCTCTAAAAAAGGAACTTGTAAGATAAAAAATTTTAAAGATAATTTTAGAATTGAAAAAGTTAATTTAAACGACTCTTACTCCATTTATCGGTAAGTTCAACATACTCAAAATCCAGTGCTGTAGCTTGTGGTTCCAGTATATCATGAACAAAAGAGCGCTGCAAAATATCTTCGATCAAAAAGTCTTCCTCATTATTAATAGGATCAAATTCTTCTTTTAAAGAAATCTCGAACAAACTGGCAGTTGTATTATACCAGAATGCCCGCCAACCACTTTTTAAATTTTTAATTAGATTAAAAGCTGTAGTGCCTGTTTGGCGATGCACCAATTTTACAAGGATTTGTCCTTCTGTATGTGTAAGTTTTTTTAATTCGGCAGAAAACTCCTCTTCTATATAGTTCTGAACAATTCTAGTGTATTTTCTTTGAGCCGATCTCGAATCTATTTCATCAAGTCTTGCATTTAGTGCTATTAAGCGTTCCGATGCCAGTTTAGCATAAGGATACACCTTCCTGGTTTTCCTCCTTAATATCAGGTATCTTTTTCTGTCGGCTAAATTATCAAAATGAAGTTTTTTTAAAATCACTACCTCATTAAGATCTATACTTTCCCTTGGCACCGTATCTCCGGCAATAATCATATATCGTTTTTGTAAAGTATCTTGAACAGGAACACTATCCTGGGCAAAAAGACCGGAAAAACTAAAAAATAATATTATAGAAAGTGTTCTAAGCATTCCCCAATTTATTTAGCTTGTTAGCGCACTAAAATCATTCCAAAATTAATGAATAATGAGTTGCCATACATTTAATTCTTATTAAATTCGTAAAAAATCAAAACTATGAGCAAAGACAGTATTCTTGACAAGCAATCTATAGAGTTTCTGGAAAAATATCTTAATAACGCTTCTCCAACGGGTTATGAATCTGAGGGACAGAAACTATGGATGGATTATTTAAAACCTTATGTAGACGAATTTATTACCGATAGTTATGGTACAGCAGTTGGGGTAATAAACCCAAAAGCCGAATATAAAGTAGTAATAGAAGGACATGCCGACGAAATATCGTGGTACGTAAACTATATAACCGATGATGGTTTTATTTATGTGGTAAGAAATGGCGGAAGTGATCATCAAATTGCAGCCTCGAAACGGGTTAACATTCATACAAAAAAAGGGATTGTAAAAGGGGTCTTTGGATGGCCGGCAATTCATACTCGTGATAAAGACAGTGAGCAATCTCCCAAAATAGACAATATATGTATAGATGTTGGTTGCACCAGTAAGGATGAAGTTGAAGAACTTGGGGTTCATGTAGGATGTGTAATTACCTACCCCGATGAGTTCTTTATTCTTAATGAAAACAAATATGTATGCCGTGCCTTAGACAACCGTATGGGAGGCTTTATGATTGCACAGGTTGCAAAGCTTTTAAAAGAAAATAAAAAAGAACTTCCGTTTGGATTATATATTACCAATGCTGTACAGGAGGAAATTGGACTTCGCGGAGCCGAAATGATTACCCAGCGTATTAAACCCAATGTGGCTATAGTGACCGATGTAACACACGACACCAATACCCCTATGATCAATAAAAAGAAGACCGGTGATACAAAAATTGGACACGGCCCGGTGATTGCTCACGCCCCTGCCGTACAAAATAAACTACGAGAGCTACTTATTGAAACTGCCCAGGAAAAAGAAATTCCTTTCCAAAGAATGGCTAATTCAAGATTTACGGGAACAGATACCGATGCGTTTGCCTATAGTAATGGTGGTGTTCCATCTGCCTTAATTTCCCTTCCTTTAAGATATATGCATACTACGGTAGAGATGGTACATAAAGATGATGTAGAAAATGTAATTAAATTAATTTATGAAAGCGTTCTAAAAATTAAAGAAGGAGAAAGTTTTAGCTATTTTAGTTAACAAACTATAAGTCATACTATGAAAAGTCCTTTTTAGCCTATGCTAAGAAGGACTTTTTTATTTTCTTAAGCATACTTTCACATTACTTTATTATACCCCGGGAATTTTTCCAATTATATTTATAAAAAAAGATTAATTAATGACTCTTTCTCCTGAGGAAATAAACAGCTTAATTTCCAACCCTTGTGAAACGGTAGATTTTGCCAATCTTACCTATGTATCTGAAGAAAAACTTTCTATTAATCGGAAGAAAATGGGAAGAGGCTTCTCATACATAAATAAAGGAAAGCGCATACAAGACCACGACACCATTAAACGGATAAAAAGCCTGGCAATTCCACCCGCCTGGCAGGAAGTGAAAATTACTCATTTAAAAAACGGACATTTACAAGTGGTGGGACGTGATGAAAAAAATCGTAAACAATATATTTACCACCCTACCTGGATTAAGTTAAGAAATGAATCTAAGTTTTTTAAAATGGCCGCCTTTGGCGAAAATTTACCCAAAATAAGAAAGCAAGTAGATAAAGATCTTGATTTACCTAAAATGACTAAAAAGAAAGTCCTCGCATTAATCCTAAGACTTATGGAAGAAACCCATATTAGAATAGGAAATCATTATTATGCGAAGAAAAATAAGACCTACGGACTTTCAACTTTTAGAACCCGACACGTTAAGACATTTAAAAACAGTATCAAATTCGAGTTTATAGGCAAAAAAGGAAAGGAACACTCTGTAAGCGTAAAAAATAAAAAATTAATAAAACTTATCAATCAGTGTGAAGAAATTCCAGGTTGGGAGCTTTTTAAATTTTATGATGAAAACAGCAACAAGCAGGCTATAGATAGTGGCATGATTAACGATTATATTCATGAAATAAGTGGTGACCTTTTCTCGGCAAAGGATTTTAGAACCTGGAGTGCTACCAAAATATTTTTTGAAACCCTGTTGGAGTTAGGCTATACAGATAATGAAAAGGAAAATAAACAACGTATCTTAAAAGCCTTCGATACCACCGCTGAAGGATTGGGGAATACACGAGCCGTTTGCAGGAGCTATTACGTACACCCAGAAATAATAAATTCTTATGAAACCGGTGAGATACCCCCCTATTTCAAAAAAATTAAATCGGAAGAAAAACAAGACTATATTTCTCTTTCTGAAACCGAAAAAGTAATTTTAAATATGATTAAAAATTATAAGATCAATATTTAAAATTGAATGAAACGGCTGTGCTTCTTTTTATTTAAATTAGCCGTATGAAGAATACCATTGCCTCTAGAATAGCCGATTTTCTAAAGAATTACCCTCCTTTCAACCTTCTACAAAAAGAAGATTTACTTAGCATCTCTAAAAATGTAAAAGTAAAATATCTTGAAAAAGGAAAAACCTTATTTGCCGAAGGCGATACCGGTCATAAACGTTTTTATGTAGTAAATAAAGGGGCAGTTTCCCTGGAGCGTATAAATAACGATAAAAGAGAAACCATTGATAAATGTGATGAAGGTGATATCTTTGGTTTAAGACCTTTATTCGCTAAAGAAAATTACCTCATCAATGCTATTGCAGACGAAGAGACCGTTCTTTACGCCATCCCAATTAAAAAATTTAAACCTTTATCTGAAAAAAATAAAGAGGTAGGGAGTTTTCTTATACAAAGTTTCGCTTCAAACACCAGAAATCCTTACGCTGAAGCACATAAAGGAAAGTTAATTTCAGAAAAAGAGCCGGAGGAAAAGCAATTTCAACCCAATAATAATTTATTTGAGCTTCAACCCGCCCCGGTTACCAGAAAAGTAGTAATGGCCTCTCCTGAAACCACTATAAAAAAAGCAGCTCAATTAATGAGGAGAAAAAAAGTAGGCTCTGTTTTAATAGTGGAAGAAAATACGCCAAAAGGAATTGTAACCGACGAAGATTTTAGAAATATGGTGGCCACCGGAGTATTTTCTATCGAAACACCAATTTCAAAAATAATGTCTTCGCCGGTAATTTGTTACCCAAGGGGTATTACAATTGCACAAGCCCAGCTTACTATGATGAAGCATCATATAAACCATGTTTGTATAACAGAAGATGGCACCCCAAACACTAAGGTCGTTGGGGTGGTATCAGAACATGACATTATGGTTTCTGAAGGTCATAATCCATCGGTATTAATGAAAGCTATTCAGCGCAGTAGCAGCACAAACGAATTAAAGAAAATCAGACATAAAATAACATTATTATTGAAAGGTTTTTTAGCTTCAAATATCCCTTTAAATCATATTTCAAAAATTATTTTTGAATTAAATGATGCTACCATTAAAAGGATAATAGAGCGATGTATAAAAAAACTCCCCACTCCCCCACCCTGTGATTTTACCTGGATTGCCCTGGGAAGTCAGGCAAGAAAAGAACAACTTTTACAAACCGACCAGGATAATGCCTTGATTTTTGAGGAAGTACCGCAAGAGAAACTGGAAGAAACCAGAGCCTACTTTCTGGAATTATCTAGAAAAGTAAACAAACGACTAAACATAATTGGTTATGAATATTGCCCTGCAGAGATGATGGCTAAAAACCCTAACTATTGTTTAAGTCTTCAAGAATGGAAACAGCAATTCACGAACTGGATTGTAGACCCCGGTAACGACGAAATATTACTATGTTCAATCTTCTTTGATTTTGATATTTCTTACGGTAACATCAAACTCTCAAATGAGCTGGCTAACCATATTTTTAGTTTAACACAAAACAATAAAAAATTCTATAGTGTTATGGGGGCCACAACTTTAAGAAACCCTTCCCCTCTAGGTTTTTTCCGGCAATTTTTAGTAGAACAGAATGGAGAAAACAAAGATTTCTTTGACATAAAAAAACGTGCAATCACTCCAATAACCGATGCTGCCAGACTACTAATTTTGCAGCATCAGGTAAGAAATATTAGCAATACTGCAGAACGCTTTGAAAAATTAGCACAATTAGAGCCGAATAATAAAGATTTATTCCTGGCCTGTGCTTACGCTTCCAAAGTCTTAATTAAATTTAGAACCAAGCAAGGTTTAAAGAATAGAAATAGTGGCAGGTATATAGACCTGGAGAACTTAAGTAAAGAAGAAAAGATAAAATTAAAGCGTTGTTTTAAAAGTATTAGACAGGTACAGGAATTAATAAAATTTAGATTTGAAGTAACTCCTTATATATAATGCTAAACATATTTAAAAATAAACGTGAAGATTTTCCGGATTTCTGGAAAAAGTATGAAGCAAAATTTCAGGAGAAACCTTCTAAAGAAATTGAACATACCCGTTTTGTCGTTTTTGATACCGAAACCACAGGCTTTGATCTCATTAAAGACAGAATGCTATGCATTGGTGCGGTAGGCATTACCAATAAGTCTATTGATGTAGCAGACGGATTTGAAGAGTATATTTCCCAGGAAACATTTAACCCTAAAACGGTTAAAATTCATGGGATTATACAAAACGAGCGTATAGAAACCCTGCAAGAGGAAGAAGCGGTAAAAGCATTTTTAAAATATATAGGAAATTCAGTTCTGGTAGCCCATCACGCAGGTTTTGATATTGGAATGCTAAACCAGGCACTTGCCAGAATGGGACTTCCAAAATTAAAAAACAAAGTGTTGGATACCGTAAAACTCTACCGGGGTACAAGAATAATCTCAAATCTTATTAATAGGGAAAGAAATTATTCACTAGATGAAATTGCTGAAACTTATCATATAGATATTAAAGATCGCCACACGGCAGCAGGAGATGCCTTTATTACTGCTGTTGCGTTTATTACAATTCTTGGAAAACTAAATACCGATAATAAGTTGAAACTTAAAAAACTGTTTAGGTATTAATTTACTTTCCCCTATTTATCAAGACTTTCGCAAAAAAAAAGGCCTCACAGATTTTAGAAAACTATGAGGCCTTAAGTATAAAGCAGTATACTTTTAAAGTGCCTTTTTTATAATTTCATCTACAATTTCAGGGTTTAATAAGGTAGATGTATCGCCTAGGTTTTCGGTTTGTTTTGACGCGATTTTTCTTAAAATTCTACGCATAATTTTTCCACTACGTGTTTTTGGAAGTCCGGCAACAAATTGAATTTTTTCAGGTTTAGCAATAGGCCCTACCTTATCTTTAATTTGTTGGTGAATTTCATTTCTTAAATTGTCGTGATTTCTTGATTCCCCAACTTCTTTTAAAATCACAAATGCATAAAGTGCATTTCCTTTTACTTCATGAGGGAAGCCCACTACGGCAGATTCTGCCACTGCAGGGTGTTCATCTATAGCATCTTCAATTGGTGCTGTTCCTAAGTTGTGACCCGATACAATAATCACGTCATCTACCCGTCCTGTTATTCGGTAGTAACCTACCTCATCCCTAAGGGCTCCATCCCCGGTAAAATACATATTTTTAAAGGTAGAGAAGTAAGTTGTCTTATAACGCTCATGATCTCTCCAAACCGTTCTTGCCATAGACGGCCAGGGATATTTAATACACAAACGGCCATCTACCTGGTTTCCACTTAGCTCTTCCCCATTTTTATCCATAATAGCAGGTTGAATTCCAGGAAATGGTAATGTTGCATAAGTAGGTTTAACCGGAGTTACATACGGCAATGGCGAAATCATGATTCCTCCTGTTTCTGTTTGCCACCAGGTATCTACAATAGGACTTTTATTTTTTCCTACATTATCGTTATACCAATGCCAGGCTTCCTCGTTAATAGGCTCCCCAACTGTTCCCAATACTTTTAAGGAAGACAAATCGTGTTTTTCAACAAATTCTATATTTCGTTTAGCTAGCGATCTAATGGCTGTTGGAGCGGTATAGAACTGATTAACTTTGTGCTTCTCCACTACATCCCAAAATCTGCCTGCGTCTGGATACGAAGGCACCCCTTCAAACATCACGGTAGTTGCACCATTGGCCAGAGGACCATATAATATATAAGAATGGCCGGTTATCCAACCAATATCAGCTGTACACCAGTATACATCTCCTTCTTTATATTGAAATACATTTTTAAAAGTATAAGCACTATAAACCATATAACCCGCAGTTGTATGCAACATTCCCTTAGGTTTTCCGGTAGAGCCCGAAGTATACAAAATAAACAATGGGTCTTCGGCATCCATAGTGGTTGCTTCACATTGGTCTGAAGCTTCATCTAACAAAGGCTGCAACCATTGGTCGCGTCCTTCTTTCATATTAATATCAGAATTTATACGTTTTGCAACCAAAACACTTTCCACTCCCGGGCATTCTTCCAGAGCTTTATCTACAATCCCTTTTAAGTCTATAGTCTTATTTCCGCGGTAAGAACCATCTGAGGTAATAAGCATTTTACAATCGGCATCATTTGTTCTGGTAGCCAGGGCTTTTGAAGAAAAGCCTGCAAAAACAACAGAGTGTATAGCTCCAATACGAGCACAAGCCAACATAGCTACTGCAAGTTCTGGAATCATAGGCAGGTAAATACAAACCCTATCGCCTTTTTCTATTCCTTTAGACTTTAAAACATTTGCAAATTTATTTACTTTTTTATGAAGTTCTTTATAAGAAATATGTTGAGCCTCCTCTTCGGTACCGTTTGGCTCCCAAATAATGGCGGTTCTATCTGCATTGGTAAAAAGGTAACGATCTATACAGTTCTCTGTAATATTAAGTTTTGCATTTTCAAACCACTTTACTTCAGGTTTATTAAAGTCCCAGCTCAATACATTGTCCCATTTTTTTCGCCAGGTGAAATGTTCTTCGGCAACTTCTTCCCAAAAATTTTCAGGCTCTCTAACCGATTTTCTATACACTTGAAAATACTCTTCTAAATTCTTAATATGATAATTACTCATAACTTAAATAAATATGTTGATGGTTACGTAGATTAATAATGAAAAATATAAAATATCTTTCCTGCAATTTATAAAAATCCAATAAAACTAAACATTCAAATGTTTGTTTAACATTCTTCCAGTTCAAGTTTTATTACAAGTTCAATAGAATGGATGATTTCTCCATAAAAGCAGAAAATTAATTGGCTAATTAAGCTTTTAGATTTAAAAATTATAAAAAAGATAGTTTTTAAATAGCTTTTTTATAATAATGCCTCTAGATAATAAGAATAACGAATCCCAAAATTTTAATAATCAGCAAATTACCTCTAAAGCCAACGAGACATGTTATGGATAGTCATTTTAAGCTTGGAAGTAAACTTGTGAATATTAAAACTCGATTATCGAATAAATAAACTTGTGAAAAACTATGTTTATAACTCCGTAGTTTTTCTATAAAAGGGTCGCTTATTACTTATAACTTTACTTTTGTAAAATCATACCGGTGGTTATTGCCTTTTTCAATAAATAAGGGGAATCATGTGAAATTCATGAGCTGTTGCGCAACTGTAAAGTAGGTTCAACTACAAGCCAGATTACCTTTCCGACCGGGTTGACTTTTGCTTTCGCATAAAAAGTAAATGTCCAGGACATTTTGTGGGGTTACTGCAAGCACACTTCCCTTAGACAGTTATTACTTTTATGCTTTTGATTTAAAAACTAAAATAAAAGTGATATGAGTATTTTTCAAAAGCGGGTAAATTACAAACCTTTCGAGTATCCCGAGATTCTTCAGTTTACCGAAGCTATAAATAAATCATTTTGGGTACATTCTGAAGTAGACTTTACAGCTGATGTCCAGGATTTTCATTCGCATCTTAGTGAAAATGAAAAGCAGGTTATTAAAAGAAGCCTTTTAGCTATTGCGCAAATTGAAGTAGCTGTAAAATCCTTTTGGGGAGACTTGTATCAACACCTACCAAAACCGGAGTTTAACGGCCTGGGAAGTACATTTGCCGAATGCGAATTTAGACATTCTGAAGCATATTCCCGCTTGCTTGAAGTACTTGGATATAATAATGAGTTTGAGAAATTAATTGAAACTCCTGTTATTAAAAAACGTGTAGCTTATCTCTCTGAAGCTTTAGCAAATACAAAATCTTCAGACGAAAAAAAATACGTGTTTTCCCTTATTTTATTCTCCATTTTAATTGAAAATGTTTCCCTTTTTAGTCAGTTTGCCATTATTCTTTCCTTTAGCAGATTTAAAGGAGTGATGAAAAACGTGAGCAATATAATTGCATGGACCTCGGTAGATGAACAAATTCATGCCAATGCCGGAATTTACATTGTAAACCAAATTAAAAAAGAGTTCCCTGAATTCTTTAATGAAGAAACCAAAACCCAAATAAGGGAAATTATATCCCATTCTATGGAGGTAGAATCTGAGATTCTGGATTGGATCTTCGAGGATGGTTCTTTAGAACAGTGCAAAAAGGAAGACCTACTTAATTTTATGAAATACCGAGTAGACGATAGCCTTGAAAAAATAGGTTTAGAGAAGCTTTATTTCGTTTCAGAATATGATTATAAAGCGATGCTATGGTTTGAGGAGGAAGTTTTTGCCAACAGTTTGGACGATTTTTTTGCCAAACGCCCGGTAGATTATACCAAACACGATAAAAGTATTACCGCAGATGATCTTTTTTAAAGGTTTTCCACAAAAATAATTCAATTTAAAAATCCAGAAAATGCCCGAAGCAATACTTAAAGAAACAAAACAGGAACGCCTATGGTGGCTTAACGAAGAGAGCCAGCAAATATTAAATCGCGGTTATTTATTAAAAGGAGAAACCGCAAAATCGGCTATAGAACGCGTTGCAAATGCAGCTGCAAAAAGACTTTATAAACCCGAACTGGCCGAAGCCTTTATAGAAATGATAGAACGCGGCTGGATGAGTTTAAGCTCACCCATTTGGGCAAATATGGGTACAGAGCGCGGATTACCTATTTCTTGCTTTAATGTATACGTACCAGATAATATTGAAGGGATTACCCATAAATTGGGCGAAGTAATTATGCAAACCAAAATTGGTGGCGGAACTTCCGGTTATTTTGGAGAATTAAGAGGCCGCGGAAGTGCAGTAACAGACAACGGCAAAAGTAGTGGTGCTACCAGTTTTATGAAGCTTTTCGACACAGCTATGGATACTATTTCACAGGGCGGTGTGCGTCGTGGAGCTTTTGCAGCTTATCTTGATATAGATCACCCCGATATTAAAGAGTTTTTAGAAATAAAAAATATAGGAAATCCTATTCAGAACCTATTCTACGGCGTTAGTGTTCCCGATTACTGGATGCAGGAAATGATAGACGGCGACAGGGATAAAAGAGAGATTTGGGCAAAAGTTTTGGAAAGTAGGCAGCAAAAAGGTTTGCCTTATATCTTCTTTAAAGACAATATTAACCGATTTAAACCAGAGGTGTATAAAGATAAAAATTACACCATCCATTCCAGCAACCTTTGTTCAGAAATTGCTTTGCCTTCTACCAAAGACGAGTCTTTTATTTGCTGCCTTTCTTCTATGAACCTGGAGCTTTACGACGAATGGAAAGATACCGAAGCTGTAAAATTAGCCATCTATTTCTTAGATGCTGTTTTACAGGAGTTCATTGCAAAAACTGAAGGAAACCATTACCTGGCATCGGCCAACAGGTTTGCCAAAAGACATAGGGCCCTGGGGCTTGGTGTAATGGGTTGGCATTCATACCTGCAAAAAAACAGAATTCCTTTTGAAGGTTTAAAAGCTAAAGGTTTAACCAATAGCATTTTTAAAGATATTAGTGAAAAAGCAACTAAAGCAAGCAAAGAACTGGCAAATATCTATGGAGAGCCAGAAGTTCTTAAAGACTATGGTTTAAGGAATACAACCCTTATGGCCATTGCACCAACTACCTCTTCTTCTGCTATTTTAGGACAGGCGTCGCCGGGAATTGAACCTTTTAGCAGCAATTATTATAAAGCAGGTCTGGCCAAAGGAAATTTTATGCGGAAGAATAAATATTTAAAAAAATTACTTCAGGAAAAGGGATTGGATACCGAAGAAACCTGGCGTAGTATTATGCTAAATCACGGAAGTGTGCAACACTTAAAAGAGTTGAGTGACGAAGAACGTATGGTTTTTAAAACCTTTAAAGAGATAAGTCAGTTAGAGATTATTCAACAAGCTTCGGTTAGGCAAAAATTTATTGACCAGGCACAGAGTTTAAATTTAAATATCCCCTCAGACCTTCCGGTAAGAGAGGTAAATAAGTTAATGATAGAAGCCTGGCAGCTTGGTGTAAAAACCCTTTACTACCAGCGTAGCCAAAGTGTTTCTAAAGAATTTATAGCCAATATGGTAAATTGTGCCAGTTGTGAGGCTTAAATATCTATATAAAAAGGCTGTCTGAAAGTTTTTTGTGACGTCAAGCTGAACCTGCCGGTTCGTTCAGGCGGGCTTGTTCCAGCTTCTAACATTTTAGATCCTGAAATAAATTCAGGATGACGTTTTTAACAAGACTTCAAACAGCCTTTTTATTATTCTTAAAATTCAACTTACATAGCTCCCCACTCTTTCAGGGAATCTTTGTTCATTTTTACATAATCCTGGTTTCCTGCTTTTTCAGCTTCGGCTAGAGACTTTTTAGCTGCTGCAATCGCTTCTTCTTTTTTACCAAGATCGGCCGCAATAAGTGATTTTTTTCTTAGAATCCAAAAAGCATCAGGATTTCCTAATTCCAAAGACTTATTAATCCATTTATAAGCCTGCTCTAAATCTTTATTGCTATCGTGGTAATAGGTTGCCGCTGCAAAATAATCGTTAGCACCGGGACCCTTCATTGTTTTTTCAATACTTGCCATGGTTTTTTCCTCGGTAGGCACTTTAAAGCTTAGGCTTGCTACTGTATTTGCCCAAACAAAATTAAGTGCAGCCGAATCATTTTTAAGATCATCTATCATGATAGTAAAAGTTTCCATTTCAAATGGCAGTTCCATCACTTCAGCCATTGCTTTTAAGGCTACTTTATCCTTATCCCATTCTGCTGGATTTCCCCAGTTATTGGCATCGCTGTAAAACATTACTTCCCATTGGTCTTCCTTTGGAATTGTGTAAATCGCGTAGGTTCCCGCCTTTAATTCTTCTCCCTGGATAGTTACATTATCACTAAATGTTATTTTGGTATTTTCATTAGCTCCCGTACGCCATACTTTTCCGTAAGGCACTAAGTTTCCAAAAATCTCACGATCTCGCATGCCGGGCCGCGAATATTCCAGGCTAACATCGGTAAGACCAACCTTTTGTTCAATTTTAGTAAACGGACTGGGCTGTGGTGCCTGTACCTGGGCTTGTGTTGCACTCATAATGCCTGCTGTACATAAAAATAGAAATAGTTTTTTCATTGTTTAGTTTGTTTTAGTTCAATCAAATATACCTAGAAAATGATTATAAATTAAGAAAAACAAAAACTTGATTTATATTTTGTTTAACTATAATAATTTTATTTTAAACAAAACAAGCTCTAATTTTACATTCAAATACTGCTAAAATGAAGATATACACCAAGAAATCGGTACAGAAGCTCCCAATTAGTCTGGAAAAAGCCTGGGAATTCCTCTCAAGTCCTGGAAATTTAAAAACAATTACCCCAGATTATATGGGTTTTCATATTCTTTCGGGAGCCGACAGGCCTATGTTTCCCGGCCAAATTATTCAATATATAGTTACACCTATAGCAGGCATTAAAACCAAATGGGTTACTGAAATAACCCACGTTAAAGACAAAGAATACTTTGTAGACGAACAACGTTTTGGACCCTATGCACTTTGGCATCATAAGCATTTCCTAAAGGAAATACCCGGTGGTGTTGAAATGGAGGATATTATAGATTATAAATTACCTTTTGGGAAATTAGGTGAATTGGTACATCCAATACTAGTGGCTCCTAAATTAAAAGAAATTTTTAATTATAGAAGAGAGAAACTTACCGAGCTTTTTGGCGAATTCGATGAAGCGAATACCAAAAATGCTACCCTAAAGCAAGACATACTTAACTGAAAAATATAATTATGGAAAGGAATATTTTACTTATTGGCGGTTCAACCGGTATTGGACTTGAAATTGCCAATCAATTGGTTAAAGAAAATAATGTAATTGTTGCTTCAAGAAATAAAGGCGATTTAAACAAGGAAATCAAACATTTAGAATTTGATGTTTTAGAAGATAACATTGAAGAGCTGGAATTGCCTGATGAAATTCACGGACTGGTTTACTGTCCAGGCAGTATAAACCTGAAACCTTTTAAAATGCTAAAGCACAAAAATTTTGAGGAAGAAATAAACCTTAATTTTTTAGGTTTGGTAAAGGTAGTTCAGGCAGTAATGCCGAAACTAAAAAAGGCTGAAAATGCAAGTTTGGTGTTTTTTAGTACCGTGGCGGTCAAGGTTGGAATGCCTTTTCATACAAGTGTAGCAGCTGCAAAAGGCGCGATTGAAGGTTTTGCAAAAGCCCTGGCAGCTGAATATGCACCTACGCTACGTGTAAATGTAATTGCACCCTCTTTAACCGATACCCCACTGGCTGGAAAACTATTATCCAACGATTCCAAAAAAGAAAAAATGAGTGAAAGACATCCGCTTAAAAGAATAGGGAATACTAAAGATATTGCTAATGCAGCCATCTTTTTACTAAGTGAGCAAAACAGCTGGATTACCGGGCAAATTATTGGCGTAGACGGCGGACTTTCAACCTTAAATATTTCATAAATGAGCAAAGGAGTAAATGTATTTTGGTTTAGACGTGATTTAAGATTAGATGACAATGTTGGCTTTCTTGAGGCCCTGAAGTCTGGTATACCGGTAATACCAATTTTTATTTTTGACACAGAAATCCTGGAAAAGTTACCTGAAGATGATGCCCGTGTTACCTTTATACACGAGCAACTCCAGCAAATGCGAAAAGAGCTTCAGGATAATTATAGCAGTTCAGTTGCTATGTATCACGGAGAACCAACGAAAATTTTTCAGCAACTAATTAAAGAATATCAAATTGAAAAAGTATTCACGAATCACGATTACGAACCTTACGCAACCAAAAGGGATAAGGAAATAGCCAATTTACTTTCTAAAAGTAATATTGAATTTCACACTTTTAAAGACCAGGTTATTTTTGAAAAAGATGAAGTTGTAAAGAAAGATGGAGATCCTTATGTGGTGTATACTCCTTATATGAAAGCATGGAAAGAGCTATTTAAGACACAGAACCTTAAAATTCATTATACCAGTCAGTACTTAGATAATCTTATTCAAAACACCAGACTACCAAATTTAAGTTTAAGTGATATTGGTTTTAAAACATCCAAAATTAAAGTCCCGGAATATGATGTTACCCCAACGCTAATTCAGAAATACGAAAACACACGAAATATACCTGCTAAAGACAGTACTTCTCGCCTAGGCCCGCATTTGCGTTTTGGGACTGTTAGCCCAAGAAAAATGGTAAAAAAAGCCAATACCGAAAACAATAAAACCTTTCTTAACGAACTTATTTGGAGAGAGTTTTTTATGCAGGTATTATATCATAACCCCGATACTATTACCGAATCTTTTAAAAAGAAATACGACCGCATTAACTGGCGGAATAATAAGGAAGAATTTGAAAAATGGAAAGCGGGAAAAACAGGTTATCCACTCGTTGATGCCGGAATGCGCCAATTGAATAAAACCGGTTTTATGCATAATCGGGTTAGAATGTTGGTGGGAAGTTTTCTATGTAAACATTTGCTTATAGACTGGCGTTGGGGCGAAGCCTATTTTGCCGAAAAATTATTGGATTACGAAATGTCCTCTAATGTTGGTAACTGGCAATGGGTTGCCGGCAGTGGCGTTGACGCTGCTCCATATTTCAGGATTTTTAACCCAACCACTCAAATAGATAAATTTGATAAAGATAAAAAGTATATCAAAGAATGGGTTGAAGAATTTGGCACCGATGATTACCCTGAAAAAATGGTAGATCATAAAGAAGCTCGCGAACGTGCTCTTGAGGTTTATAAAGAAGCAGTAAGCTAATTATTCAAAACTTGCTTTGCTTTTTCTAAATCTTCGGGTGTATCTATGCCTATAGTTTGCATTTGGGTTTCAACCATTTTAATGTTTTTTCCATATTCAAGAAATCGAATTGCTTCAATTTTTTCAGCAGATTCTAAAGAAAGCATAGGTAGGTTATAAAAATCTACAAGTGCCTGCTTTCTAAATGCATAAATTCCAATATGCTTAAAGTAAGTTACTGCTGCATTGGTATTTCTTGGGTATGGAATAGGAAATCTTGAAAAATACATCGCAAAATCATTCTTATTGGTAATAACCTTTACATTGTTCGGATTGGTTATCTCTTCACTTTCAGACAATGCACTTTTTAGAGAAGCCAAATCTATAGAAGAAGCATCATCTTCTCTAAAAACAAGCAAAAGTTTCTCCAAACTTTCTTTATCTATAAATGGCTCATCGCCCTGTACATTTACTACGATATCCACATCCATATCCTGTACCGCTTCTGCGATACGATCGCTACCGCATTCATGTTCCTTTTTACTTTTTATGGCCTTACCCCCATTCTTATTTATTTCAGCAAAAATTTCATCACTATCGGTAACCACATAGACTTCATCGAACAAACCTGTACTTTTAGCGGCTTCGTAAGTTCGGGTAATTACGGTTTTTCCATTTAAATCTTTTAAAAGTTTCCCCGGAAAACGAGATGCCTCGTAACGAGCAGGAATCATTGCTATTATTTTAAGCGAATTATTCATTGGGACTTATTAATATTTGGAGGTTAAATTTAGGTTTTAAAATTTAAATTAACGCAACTTAAAAAACTATTTATTTACGAAAAAATCATCTTTAAAACCTATAAGATAGAGCTTATTGGTTGCCCTTGTTACGGCAGTGTACAACCATCTTAAATATTCTTTTCCAACACCTTCGGGCAAGTACGGTTGTTCTATAAAAACACTGTTCCATTGCCCACCCTGAGATTTATGGCAGGTCATCGCATAAGAAAATTTAATCTGTAAGGCATTAAAAAATTTATTGTTTTTAACCTTCATAAACTTCTTGTATTTGGAAGTTTCGTTTTCATAGTCTTTCATTACTTCCTGGTAAAGTTGGTTAGACTCTTCGTAAGAAAGTGAGGGGGTGTTGCTGGTTAATGTATCTAACATTACCACCGTCTCAAAAGGGCGCATATTAGGATAATCTACCATTTGTACCTGAACTTCGGCGAATCTAAAGCCATAAAGTTCTTTTATAGCAAAAATCTCAAGGACTTTTATAATATCGCCGTTTGCAATAAAACCGGCTTCAGAACTGGGTTTTATCCAAAAATAATTATTCTTTACGACCATTAAATAATCTCCGGCCGAAAGTTCTTCTTCCTGAAACAAAATTCGAGAGCGTATTTGTTGATTGTACAAATTAGCTCTTTTGTTAGATCTTACAATAAAACTTGTTTCTTCATTTCCCAGTTGATTATAGCACTCCTCAATTGCATTCATTATTTCATAACCGTCTTGCAATCTAACCACATCGGCTTTGGGGCCAAGATCAAACTGAAAGCTCTCATAAAATTCGTCTTGCAAGCTTTGTCTTATTTTTGTGGCGTTTAATAAAATATCGCTTTCTTCGGCCTGGCGAACTACTTCATCCAGCTCTATATGCTTTACTTCTTTGTTATAAGAAAATTGTAGTTTTTCGGGTTCCAGGGCGGGACTAATTTCCATTTTTACGGGAGGAAGCTGTGCGGTATCACCAATTAAAATAAGTTTACAATTTTGCCCCGAATAAACATATTGAATAAGATCGTCTAGTAAGCTTCCATTCTCCATTAATTTGGAGTTTGTGGGCGTATCAGAAATCATGGAAGCTTCATCTACAATAAAAATACTATTTTTATGCTTGTTGGGTTGTAGTACAAATTGCACTCCACTTCCTCCACTTTTTTTAGGAAAATAAATCTTTTTATGGATGGTAAAAGCTTCTTTTTTGGCATAATTAGAAATCACTTTAGCGGCTCTTCCCGTTGGTGCCAATAAAACCCCCGATTTTCTTATTTTCCAAAGATTCTTCACCAAAGTACTGATTATCGTTGTTTTACCGGTACCGGCATAGCCTTTTAAAACAAAAATCTCATCCTTATTTTTGTTTAAAACAAACTCAGATAATTGCTGCAATGCAATATCCTGGCCAGCTTTGGCCGTGAAGCCAAGATCGCTTAGTAAAAGCCTATAAAATTTAGAAGCATCAAAATTTTCCATAAAAAAATTATCAAAAATCAAAGGTAGGAATGGATTTTTACGGAAGAAACTTTTACGAATAAAAAAAAATTGTAGATTTGTCGTGAACACTAGTAATTTTTAAAACAAAATTTAGAACGCATGAGACTTGCAATTCAATTACTTCTTTGGGTAGTTATTATAGGATTAGCCTACCTTACATTTAATGCTGTTTACGAACCAATTCAGTTTAACAAAATTAAGGAAAAGCGTTACGCCAAAGTAGTTGAGAACTTAAAGGATATTCGTGATGCCGAACTAGCGCATAAAGAGGTTGTTGGAACTTTTGAAGCTGATTTTAACAAACTCGTAAAATTCCTTGATACTGCTGAATTTGCAATTACTCAACGTCGTGACACTACGGTTTTAGATGAAGAGTACAAAAGGCAATACGGTGTAGATGAGTACATAGAGAAAGTTATTGTAGATACACTTGGTTTTGTACCGGTAAAAGATTCTCTTTTTAAAGGAGATAGAGATCGTTATGTAAATATGATCAATGTACCAGTTGAAGGTGTAGATGCTAAATTTGAACTTGATGCAGGAAGTATTAAAAAAGGACAAACCGATATTCCTGTGTTTAGAGCTAGAGTTGCCAAAAGCGTTGTACTACAAGGTTTAGATAAAGAGTTGATCTTACAACAAAACCAGGTACAATCTGTAGACGATATAAACGGGCGTTATATAAACGTTGGTTCTCTAGAAGAGGTTAACACAAAAGGAAACTGGCCAACCCAATATGGCGACGAATAAAGATAAAGAAACATTAAATCTAGAAATGTCCATTCAGGTTAGCCTGGATGGACTTTCTTTTTGTACCCTAAATACTGTAGAAAAGGAAGTTGTTTTTTATAACAAAGTAAGATTTCAGCAACAACTGGATCCTATAAAGCTTTTAGCGGAAATTGAAGAGATATTTGAAACCAATAAAAGCCTAGACGAAGTTAAGCAGGTAAAGCTTATTTTTGACAATGCACTCTATAGCCTAGTTCCTGCTAACCTATTTAGAGAAGAAAATGCTTCAGACTATCTGAAATTCAATACCAAAATTCTTAAAACCGATTTTATTTCACACGAAGAAATTGGGAATACAGGTATTGTAAATGTCTATATACCCTATACCAATATTATTAATTTCTTCTTTGAAAAGTTTGGTGAATTCGAATATCAGCACCTCAATACTATTTTAGTAGAAAACTTATTGAAGTTACCAAAAGTAGATAGGCCACAAATCTTTGCCCACATTAAAAGCAAGCAATTTGATTTGGTGGTGATAGAAAATGGTCAACTGTTGCTTTGCAATTCTTTTAGCTTTACCGAAAAAGAAGACTTTTTATACTACATACTTTTTACGGCAGAGCAACTTAATCTAAAGCCCGATGAAGTAAGGTTATATTTATTGGGTGCTATCAGTAAGGCTTCCCCATTATTTAAAATCGCATTTGAATACATTAAGTATGTTGAACTTTTAGAAATCAATTTCGACTTACAGAAAAATGAAAAACTTAAAGGCTTATACGAACTGGAAGAATATATTTTATTAAAATCATTTCTATGAGAATAATTTCAGGTACTTATAAAGGAAAAAGATTAATTGCTCCTAAAAAACTGCCCATACGCCCTACTACCGATATGGCAAAGGAAGCCCTTTTTAACATCCTCAATAACAACTTTCAGTTTTCGCAATTAAGTGTCCTGGATTTATTTGCCGGAAGCGGAAATATAACCTATGAATTTGCTTCACGTGGCTGTAAAGAAATCACCGCAGTAGATTTAAATTACGATTGTGTAAAATTTATAAAAAAAACAGCTCAGGAACTAGACTTTAGCATTACAACCATTAAAAGCGACGTCTTTAAGTTCCTTGAGAAAGCATATGTAAAAGCAGATATTATTTTTGCTGACCCTCCCTATGATTTCGATGAAGAAAAATTTCTCAAAATACCACAAATTGTCTTTGAAAAAAATCTACTAAATCAGAACGGTCAATTAATAATTGAGCATTCAAAGCATACCAACCTCTCAAAATACCCTAATTTTAAGGAAGCAAGACGATATGGAGGTTCGGTATTTAGTTTCTTCGAAAACACAGTTTAATAGCATTATTCGTATCTTGAAGGAAAAAGCCTGAAAAAGGCTCATAAATAACAATCTGTAATGACGAATCGGATTAAGAAGATAGAACTTATTGATATTAATCTGGAATTTTACGAAGAGATAGTAATTTCTGAAGTAAAAGAAGATGTAATACTTGAAATAAAACACGTAAAACAAATGCTAAAAATATGCAATGAGGTATTTGGAGGAAAAAAGTATGTCTACATCTCTAACAGAAAAAATAATTTCAATGTAATTCCCACCGTTTATTTTGAATTAAAAGATGTGAAACAATTATTAGGGATTGGTATTGTAAGTGAAAGCTATGAAGCATTAAAAATTGCTAATTTTGAAAAGCAATTTTCCCCAGTTCCTTTCAATATTTTCTTTAGCATGAAAGAAGCCCATGCCTGGGCTAAAACATTATTAAAAAAAGCAGGTCTGTAATCCGGATTCTGTTCCTCCCGGCAAAACCGGGATTCCCCTTATCATTTATCTCAGGTTTTTGTTACCAAAAACTTTTAGCTGCCTACCCTCCAACAGTAAGCGAGCAACTTACAAACATTGGTTTACATGGCATTGCACCGCATAGAGTTTACCTGATTTCACTACAGCATTATCTGTACATTCTTTCTGTTGCACTAGTCCGTATTTTATCTAAATTACTCCAAATAAAATAGGTGGGCGTTACCCACTATGCCGCTCTTTGGTGTCCGGAATTTCCTCCATCGAAAAAATCGTTGGCGATAAGGCGACCTGCTGTTTACAAAGGTAGTTTTTACAAAATATCCTAACTAAAAAAATGTTGATTTATTACTTACTAATTGTTTAAAAATATATGCATTTGCCTTAGAACTTATGTTGGCTATTTTTATATTTGTATTTCAATAAAATTCAATGGAACATTTTATAGTATCAGCTCGTAAGTACCGTCCGCAAACCTTTAAAGATGTGGTTGGGCAACAAGCCATTACCAATACCTTAAAAAACGCCATTGAACATAATCACTTGGCACAGGCACTTCTTTTTACAGGACCACGTGGTGTGGGTAAAACCACATGCGCCCGTATTCTTGCCAAGATGATTAATCATGATGGTACCCAAAGTCCCGATGAAGACTTTGCATTTAATATTTTTGAATTAGATGCCGCGTCTAATAACTCGGTAGACGATATCAGGAACTTAATAGATCAGGTAAGAATCCCTCCGCAAGTAGGGAAATACAAGGTATATATTATAGATGAGGTGCACATGCTCTCCCAGTCGGCATTTAATGCCTTTTTAAAAACGCTGGAAGAACCACCACAGCACGCCATATTTATTTTAGCTACTACCGAAAAACATAAAATAATACCTACCATACTTTCTCGATGCCAAATATTCGATTTTAAAAGAATTACGGTAAGTGATGCTAAAAACTATCTTGGCTATATAGCCCAACAAGAAGGCGTAAACGCAGAAGAAGATGCATTGAATATCATTGCGCAAAAAGCCGATGGCGCTATGCGGGATGCTCTTTCTATATACGACAGGGTGGTAAGCTTTAGTGGAAAAGAACTCACAAGACAGGCAGTAACCGAAAACCTTAATGTACTGGATTATGATACATACATTAAAGTCACTGAACTTATTTTATCAAATAATATCCCACAGCTGTTATTGAGTTATAATGATATTCTTTCCAGCGGATTTGATGGTCATCATTTTGTTAGTGGTCTTGCCTCACATTTTAGAGATCTTTTGGTTTGTAAAGATCAAAAAACCATTCAGCTTTTAGAAGTTGGGGAACAAACAAAAGCCCGCTATTTTGAACAGGCATCAAAAACTAATCATCAATTTTTGATTAGGGCAATAGAACTGGCAAATGAATGTGATTTAAAATATAAAACCAGTCAAAATCAGCGATTATTGGTAGAGTTAACGCTAATGCAGTTAGCTTCTATCACCTTTGGTGAAGAAAAAAAAAAGTTTGAACAGCCAATAATTGCGGCTTCAGAATTTGAGAAACAACCCGCAACACTTTCTTCAGAAGAAAAAAACATTGTTAGGGATAATGAACACGGAGGAACTTCTGCTGAAGCCCCCACCGAAAGTCAGCTACCTTCAGAAGAAAATAAAACATCAAAAAGCAATTGTGTAGATGATAAGAAGGATACTTATCATTCAGAAGCAACAATAAGTCCTGAGCCTCCTAATAAAACAGCTCCACCAGTTTCAAGCCCACCTCCTGCCCCAAAACCGGAAATAGATGCTGAAGCTAAAAAGGAGAAAGTTTCGGGTCTTTCATTAAAAAGCATTAAGAAAAAACGGGAAATAGAGGCACGACAACAGGAAGCAGCCCCAACTAAAGATGTGGTCCTTAATGGAGAGTTTACCGAAACCCAACTTCAGGCAAACTGGGATGACTATGTTAAACGTATAAAGAAGCAAGGATCTAAGATCTTAGCTTCTATTTTGGAAACCGATTTACCCAAACTTGAAGATAAGAATCGCATTGTTATAGAACTGCCCAATGAGACCATGAAAATAAATTTGGAGCGGGAACAGAATAAGCTAATGTCTTATCTAAAACAAAAGCTTAAAAATACTGAAATTAGGTTGGTAATTAATGTGAATGAGCAGTCTGCTAAAAAGTATGCCTTCACTCCTATTGAAAAATATAATAAATTAAAGGAAAAGAATCCTTTGTTGGAAAAACTTCGAAGTACATTCGATTTAGACGTATAGATATGCTAGGATTAAAACTTCCCACAGACCCACGTTGGGCAAATATAGCCGAAAAGAATATTGAGGAAATTCTTATAGATCATGCTTATTGTGAGCAAAAAGCAGCTTCAACTGCCATCTCACTCATTGTATCTTTCCCTGAATATACTGAATTGGTAGATGAAATGATTGCTTTATCCAGAGAGGAAATGGGTCATTTTAAAATGGTGCACGAACAATTATTAAAACGCGGATATGTTTTAGGAAGGGATAGAAAAGATGAGTATGTAATTAAATTATTAAGTTTTTTCCCAAAAGGAGGCAGCAGAACTACGCAGTTAGTGCATAGGTTATTAATTGCAGGCTTAATTGAAGCCAGAAGTTGTGAACGTTTCAGATTATTATCAGAGGAGTTACAGGACAAAGAATTGGCTGATTTTTATCATAGATTAATGATAAGCGAAGCCAATCATTATACAATGTTCTTAAAGTTTGCCAGAAAATATGGGGAACGCAGTGAGGTAGACAAAAAGTGGAATGATTTACTTGATTTTGAAGCGAATATCATGAAAGACCTCGGTAAAGACAAAACTATTCACGGTTAATTGAAAAATAAAAAGAAGCTGTCTGAAAAGGTTTTAAAATCGCCATCTTGAACTTATTTCAAGATCTAACGTGTTGATAATTAAAAACATATTAGAAGCTAAAAAAAATTCAGCTTGACGAAAGTAGACTTTTCAGACAGCCTCTTAACTTTAAACTATCTACTTATTTTTTCCGTTATAAAGAGATTTAATAATTCCATCGGCCAGACCTATTTTGGGAACAAAAATATTATCGGCCCTGGCCCATCTCATAGAGCTTAAATAAATTTTAGAAGCCGGAATAATCACATCGGCACGATCGCTTTTTAAATTTAAATCCATAATCCTTTCCTCATAACTTAAGGAGTTTAGCAAATCGTTATATTTTTTAAGGTAGGCTAAGCTTAGGGGTTTTCCTTCTTTTTTACCACTGGTTTTAAAAATATTATTGATGTTTCCACCAGAACCAATTAGGTCTATCTTTTTATAAGGCTTAGTAGTTTCCCTAACCCATTTTTCCATCTCTTCCCAGGTCTTCTCTTCTACCAGGTCATTTAATAAACGAACGGTTCCAACTTTAAAGGATTTAGAGGCTACTGTTTTACCGCTACTATAAAGCGTATATTCGGTACTACCGCCGCCAACATCTACATAAAGATAGTTGCAGTCGTTTTTAATAAGTTCGTGCAAATCTGTAGCTGCAATAATAGCAGCTTCATGGTTGCCGTCTATTATTTCAATTTCTACTCCTGTTTTATCTTTTATTCTCTTAGCCACTTCTGCTCCATTAGTGGCCTCTCGCATAGCTGAAGTAGCGCAGGCTTTGTACTTTTTAATTCCGTGAGATTTCATTAAAAGTTTAAAAGCCTGCATCGTATCTACCATGCGCTCTATATTTTTTTCTGAAATCACACTTTTTTCAAATACGTCTTCCCCAAGCCTAATTGGCACCCTAACCAGGGAAGTTTTTCTAAAATCGGTTTCTTCTCTACCTTTTTGTTCTGTAATTGTTGAAACTAAAAGCCTAACGGCATTGGAACCTATATCTATTGCTGCGTAGTTTTCTTGTGTAATCACGAGTTATATTTTTCAATTTATACTCTATAACTGAGTATTTTAATGGTTTAAAATAAAATATTTTATAGCAGGCTTAGCCTAATTTTTCACCTTTTTCGGTAATTTATTTGAGTAGTAGTTATATAGTTCAAATTGTGATCGTAACTTCTTTTCACCACTATTTCTATAGGCATTATCCTGCTTTGAGGTAATCATTCTAGCTTTTACATTGTCGTTCCAACTAATGTCAAAAGTTTCTATGATTTCCTTTTTAATATCTTCATCATAAATTGGGCAGGAAATTTCAACGCGGAGATCCAGATTCCTTGTCATCCAATCTGCCGAAGAGATATAGACTTTAGGGTTTCCGCCATTCTCGAAGATAAATACCCGGGGATGTTCCAAAAACTTATCTACAATACTAATTACCTCAATATTTTCGCTTAATTTCTCTATACCGGGAATTAAACAACAAACCCCACGAACAATAAGCTTAATTTTCACCCCTGCCTGGCTTGCCTGGTATAGCTTGTCTATCATCGGGTAATCTGAGAGGCTATTCAATTTTAAAGCGATGCCCGATGGCCTGCCTTCCCTGGCATTCTCTATTTCCTTTTGAATTAAACTTACAAAAGCATTTCTGCTATAATGCGGAGAAACTATTAAGTGTTTGTATTTATTTACTTTGTAATTAATCTCAAAAAAATCAAAAACCTTATTTACCTCTTTTAATATTTCAGAATGTGCCGTAAATAAGGTATAATCGGTATAAATACGTGAGGTTGATTCGTTAAGGTTACCTGTACTTATAAAACCATATCGTTTTGTTTTACCTTCTTCTTCGCGCTCTATTACACAAGCTTTACTATGCACTTTTAGACCGGGTACCCCGAAAATTAATTGCACCCCTTCGGCCTGCATCTGTTCTGCATATCTAATATTAGCTACCTCATCAAAACGTGCCCTCAATTCAATTTGAACAATTACTTTTTTTCCGTTTTTTACCGCATTAATCAAGGAGCTGGCAATATGAGATATTTTAGCCAGCCTATAAATTGTAATTTTTATGGTCTTCACCTTAGGATCCAATGCGGCTTCTCTTAAAAATTTAACGGTATAAGCAAAACTTTGGTAAGGCGTATATAAAAGAAAATCTTTTTTGGCAATGCTACCAAACAAGCTACTTTGCAAAATAAGCCCCGGAATAGCTAAGGGCTCTATAGGTTTATAAAGTAAATCTTCACGCCCAAGACTTGGAAAATTCATGTAGTCACGACGATTATGATAACGCCCTCCGGGAATAATACTATCGGTAGATTCAATTCCCATCTTATTCATTAAATAAGATAAAGTATCATCGGCAATATTCATATCGTACACAAATCTCACAGGCTCTCCCTTAATACGATCTTTTACACTACTGGAAATTTTCTCTATAAAACTCTTACTCAGGTCGCTATCAATATCCAGTTCGGCATCCCTGGTAATCTTAATCATATGTGCAGAAATACTTTCGTACTCAAAAATATTAAAAATGGTGCCCAGGTTGTATCTAATTAAATCATCGAGGAGAATGATATATTGTTTTCCATTTTTCTCCGGTAAAACTACAAAACGCTCAATGCTTCTTGGAATCTCTATAAGAACGTATTTCTTTTCGTTTTGAGTCTTATCTAATATTTTTGAAATACCTTTTTGAGGTTTTTCCTCTTTCATTACCATTTTAACCGCAAGATAAGCGGCACTATCTTTTAAACTGGGAAGCTCGTGCAGATCGTTAAGAATAATAGTTACCAGCGCCGGACTTACTTTTGATAGAAAAAAGTTTTTAATAAACTTTTGCTGGGAAACAGAAACCTGTTTCTCGTTAATAATATGAATATTATGACCCTTTAATTGATGCTGAATATCATGTAATACCTTTAAACTTTTTGACTGATGCTCTATCACAATTTGAGTGATTTCCTCCAGAAGTTTACTGGCTTTAATCCCCCCTAAAACACTCTTACCTGCCTTTCCGGCTAAATCAATTCGTTTTACGGTTGCATATCTAACCTTGAAGAACTCATCAAGATTATTAGAAAATATCCCTAAAAACCGAAGGCGTTCAATGAGGGGTACGGTCTCATCCTCGGCTTCCTGTAATACACGCTCATTAAATTGTAACCAACTAAGTTCTCTGTTTAGGTATTTTTTTTGCTGCATAAATTAGCGTAAATTTTTAGGGAATAATTGAAGTAAAGTTTTACCGGTTTTAAGATCGTGCCAATTTTCCACCTCGAAATCTATAACACAAAGCCCGGTGGTAGGTAAATTGTCTATAGGCTTATCTCCTAAACTGTTTACTAAACCAGTTAATGCAGGATTGTGACCAAAAACCATTAGTTTCTCCACCTCATTTGAGCAGGACTTTATAACAGATAATAATTGGTCTTCATCAAAAGTATACAAGGCATCTTTTACCATAAATTCCCGATCGGGTATTTGAAGTTCCTCTTTAAAAAGCTTTGCTGTAGTACGTGCCCTAACTGCAGGGCTGGTCCATAACATAACATCTCCACTTTTAAATTCCTTAAAAACTTTTAGGACCAGGGCTGCATCATGATAAGCTCTTTTTTTAAGCGGCCTCTTTTCATCCGGCAAATTATTCTCCCAGGAGGATTTACCATGTCTTACTAAAATTAGTTGCTTCATAATAAAGGTTTAAGGCGACAGGCGGTTTCTTTCCCAGGTATTCTCTTCTAAAAACTCATATAATATTCTGTCGTGTAAACGGTCATTTCTGCCCTGCCAAAATTCAAAACTTCTAGGGCTTACAACATAACCTCCCCAATGTTGTGGCCGCTCCACCTCTTTATCCTTATACCGTTCTTCAACCTCTTTTAACTCTAACTCAAGTTGCTTTCTGGAAGTTAATACATCACTTTGTTTAGAAGCCCAGGCTCCTAATTGGCTTCCACGGGGTCTTGAGGCAAAATAAGAAGACGATTCTTCTTCTGAGGTTTTCATGGCAGTACCTTTTATAATTACCTGCCGTTCTAATGCCGGCCAAAAAAATGAAAGGCAAACTCTTGGGTTCTCTTCTATATCCCTAGCTTTTTCTGAATTGTAATTGGTATAAAAACTAAAACCCTTTTCTCCAAAAGATTTCAATAATACAATTCTGGTTTTGGGAAATCCCTCAATCCCACAAGTGGCCAGGCTCATAGCATTTACTTCTGCTATGTCTGGATGAGCCTCAGCTTCATTAAACCAGGAAGTAAATAAGGCCAAAGGAAAAGACGGAATGTCCTCTTCTAAAAGCTCTCCTTTTCCGTAGCTCTGTCGATAATTTTCAAGACTTTTTTGCATTGTATTTTGCTTTGCTGCAATTTACAAGATTTAGGCTGAAGCCGGAAAGTTTTTCAAATAAGATTACACTATATAAAGATGAAAAAAAATTAACAAGCTAATTGGTCGCCTGCGAATTATATAGAAACAATTCATTTTTAGTATTTCCAGGTTAAGTTTCAGAAAATTAATTCTCGATTAAATAATACATAAACTGATAAATATCTTCAAGGCTTCATCTGTATTTTAAGATATAAAAAAACCGTTTTACCTAAAATAAGTATAAACAGATTTAAGTCAGCTTTTTCACTTAAAAAAATTAAACCCAAAACTTACTTTCCAAAATAAACAGCTCCATTTTTCACCTATCGACCTATTAACTTTTAAAATAGAATATAAATTAAAATCATATTTTCATAGCCTTGATTTCCCTTATTTTTCGTTTAAAATTTACCTTTTAACGAAAATATATAAGCTTATGTCTAAAAAAACCTACAAAACTTTTTAATGGGGATTTTTAGCATAATTTTACCCTAAGATTTAATATTTAACAATAGGTCACCCCCAACTTTCCTATAAGGTAATACCCCTAATTTTACCTAATATTAATCGATTTTTTTCATGAATATTTAACTGTTTTTCCCCAAAAAAACAAATCACAATGGCTTAATAACCTAGTGATGTAACCCAATTTATACGTGTAGTTTCTTATTAAAGAATCTACAAAAGAATTGTAACATTTAATTCTAAACATTTTTAATATGATTTGGAAAAATACTTTTAAAATGAATATTAGCACTAATCTAAAAAACAGCTTCTTTTTAGCATCTCTTCTATTTTTGTTGATGGCTTTCTCTGAAGTTAGTGCACAGTGTAATAGTAACAATGTAACTGTTACCAATTTCTACTTTGGCGATGCGAATGGAAATCCTATAGCGTCAAACGATAACAATGAAATAGGAGATCCTGTTAACGGGTATATTTATGCAGATTTTGGTGGATCTGCAGGTAATGGGTATTCATTATATGTAGAGTATGATGTATATATCAATGACGAATTTAAAGAGAAAGTAATCTTATGTCTTTTTGATGGTCAACAGATACCCAGGGGTACAAGCGCAGTTATTGATGATTACCAATGGAATTGGGGCGATAAATTTGAGTTAAGAAACTTTTACATGAATTGGAACACGAATTCCGGTGGTACTTGTGAAAAAAAGGATAGAAACTCTCAATGTTATGGTAATCCTGACGGGTTTATTGTTAGAACCCCTCTTATTGCAAACTTTGATTATACCACAAGCTGTGAAAACTTTATTGTAGATTTTACAAACCTAACAACCGGTGGCGATAACACGGCCTATACATACACCTGGGATTTTGATCAACTAGGATCCAGCAATGCAAGTGATCCTAGCTTCAACTTTAATCAGGCTGGTCAATATCAGGTGAGTCTTCAAGTTACTGACGGGACTTCCAGTAGCTCGATTACCAAGTCTGTGGTTATTAACGATCAAATTCAGGTATCTGTCTCAAAACAAGACCTGAATTGTAACGAAGAAAATACAGGATCAATTAACATTACTCCTAGTGGAGGCTCAGGAAGTTATACTTATTCCTGGACAGGACCTAACTTTAGCTCATCCAGTCAAAATATTTCAGGTTTAAATGAAGGCAGTTATGAAGTGACCATTACAGATAATAGCAACAACTCCTGTTCTATAACCGAGGTAATAACTTTAAGCAAACCTGAGACTCCGGCGCAGCCACAGGCAAATATTTCACAACAACCAGGTTGTGAGGATACCACCGGAAATATTTCGGTAACTACGGTACAGGGAATTACTTATACTCTTTTAGACGAAAACCAAAACCCATTAAATAATTCGATTGCAAATGGTGAATTCAGCGGATTAGGTGCTGGTACTTATTTTGTACAGGCAAACAATGGTGATTGTGAGTCAGTTTCTGAAGCTTTGGTAATCATAGAAAATTTAGGAACCCCGGCGCAGCCACAGGCAAATATTTCACAACAACCAGGTTGTGAAGATACCACCGGGACTATTTCGGTAACTACGGTACAGGGAATTACCTACACCCTTTTAGATGAAAACCAAAACCCGGTAAGCAATTCGATTGCAAATGGTGAATTCAGCGGATTAGGTGCAGGTACTTATTTTGTACAGGCAGACAATGGCGATTGTGAGTCCGTTTCTGAAGCTTTGGTTATCATAGAAAACCTGGGAACTCCGGCGCAGCCACAAGCAAATATTTCACAACAACTAACGTGTGAGGATACCACCGGAACTATTTCGGCAACTACGGTACAGGGAATTACTTATACTCTTTTAGATGAAAATCAAAATCCATTAAATAATTCAATTACTAACGGGGAATTCAGCGGATTAGATGCTGGAACTTATTTTGTACAGGCAAACAATGGCGATTGTGAGTCTGTTTCTGAAGCTTTGGTTATCATAGAAAATTTAGGAACTCCGGCGCAGCCACAAGCAAGTATTTCACAGCAACCAACGTGTGAGGATACCACCGGGACTATTTCGGTAACTACGGTACAGGGAATCACTTATACTCTTTTAGATGAAAATCAAAATCCATTAAATAATTCGATTGCAAACGGGGAATTCAACGGATTAGATGCAGGTACTTATTTTGTACAGGCAGACAATGGGGATTGCCAGTCAGTTTCTGAAGAACTTATAATCATAGAAAACCTGGGAACTCCGGCGCAGCCGCAAGCAAGTATTTCACAACAACCAGGTTGTGAGGATACCACCGGGACTATTTCGGTAACTACGGTACAGGGAATTACTTATACTCTTTTAGATGAAAATCAAAATCCATTAAATAATTCAATTGCAAATGGAGAATTCAGCGGATTAGGTGCAGGTACTTATTTTGTACAGGCAGACAATGGTGATTGTGAGTCGACTTCCGAAGAACTTGTAATAATAGAAAACCTGGGAACTCCGGCGCAGCCGCAAGCAAGTATTTCGCAACAACCAGGTTGTGAAGATACTACCGGGACTATTTCGGTAACAACCGTACAGGGAATTACTTATACTCTTTTAGATGAAAATCAAAATCCAGTAAGCAATTCGATTGCAAATGGAGAATTCAGCGGATTAGATGCAGGTACTTATTTTGTACAGGCAGACAATGGTGATTGTGAGTCGATTTCTGAAGCTTTGGTAATCATAGAAAACCTGGGAACCCCGGCGCAGCCGCAAGCAAGTATTGTGCAGCAACCAGGTTGTGGAGATACTACCGGGACTATTTCTGTAACTACGGTACAGGGAATTACCTATAGCCTTTTAGATGAAAATCAAAATCCATTAAATAATTCGATTGTAAATGAGGAGTTCAGCGGATTAGGTGCAGGTACTTATTTTGTACAGGCACACAATGGTGATTGCCAGTCGACTTCCGAAGAACTTGTAATAATAGAAAACCTGGGAACTCCGGCGCAACCGCAAGCAAGTATTTCACAACAACCAACTTGTGAAGACACTACCGGAACTATTTCTGTAACAACCGTACAGGGAATTACTTATACTCTTTTAGATGAAAATCAAAATCCAGTAAGCAATTCGATTGCAAATGGAGAATTCAGCGGATTAGGTGCAGGTACTTATTTTGTACAGGCAGACAATGGGGATTGCCAGTCAGTTTCTGAAGCTTTGGTTATCATAGAAAACCTGGGAACCCCGGCGCAGCCGCAAGCAAGTATTGCGCAGCAACCAACTTGTGAAGATACTACCGGGACTATTTCGGTAACTACGGTACAGGGAATTACCTATAC
>NZ_JAEHNY010000017.1:0-61265 GCF_016236975.1 Salegentibacter maritimus | reverse complement strand
TTAGCAGGGATAGGTCAGTCTCTTTATTCACTGGATAATATTTATCAGCAAAGAAACTTAATTTTTACTTTAGACCCAACTTTTGAGATTGATCCATAAAATATCGATTATCGAGTTAAAAGATTTATCTACTAAAATATAAATGAAAATCACTGCAGCATAATCACAAAAAAAAGATAATGCTTACATAATTAGTAAAGAAATACTTTAAAGCTAAGACACTTAAATAGAGAAGCCCGAAGGTGATTAAATTTTATTTATGTATAATTAAAAGGCCGCTTTAGAGCGGCTTTTTTTATTTTCGCCTTATGAAATTGCCCCCTCTAATCTTTTGTCTCCTGATCCTGGTTTTATCTAGCGCTTGTAGAAATAAAATGCAGGATAAGTTGGATATGGGTATTGAAAATGATTCAGCTTATTATTTTTTTGAACGGGCCATAAATGAAGAGAAAATAAGTGCCAAGATTCAAAATTTAAATCAATCATTATCTAAGCTTCACAATAAAAAGGACAGCCTTTACCCACTGCTTTTAGACTATAAAATATATTATCATAATCGTTTAGAGGATTTTGATAGTGCGCTTTTTTTCGCAGATAGTCTTGAACGCCTGGCAACATTTAGGAAAGATACAAACTGGATTGCACTTGCATTTTACAGAAAAGCAGTTATACATCGCTATTTAGATAATCAGGAAGCAGTTTTTAAAAATGCTTTTGAATCACGTAAACACTACCTTCAAATAGGGGATAGTACAAAAGCGGCACGTAGAAGCCTGGAAATGGCAATAGCCCAAAGCAGGATGCAGGATTATATTGGAAGCCAGGAATCAGCTACCGAAGCTTTGCGATATTTAAATGAAGTCAAAGATCCTCAATACTTAAGCAGCGCTCACAATATTATTGCTATTACCTATAATAATCAGGGCTTTTATGATGATGCAATAAAAGAGTACAAAGAAGCCTTGCGTTACGCCCAGAACTTAGAAGATAGTTTAATTTATCAAAATAATATAGGCCTGGTATATCAGGATCAAAAAAAATATAAAAAAGCAATTTCTGTTTTTGATAAACTCTATAGAAGCGTTTCTAAAGAGGATTACAAATCACGATCAAGGTTTTTGGATAACCTGGCATTTACTAAGTGGTTAAAAAACGGTAATATAGATGTGTCTTCAGAATTAAACCAGGCGCTAAAATGGCGCATTGACCAAAATGATGACACCGGTAAAACATCAAGTTATGAACACTTATCATATTATTATAAAAATCGAAACAAGATAAAAGCACTTAATTATGCTAAAAAGTGGCTAGAAACTGGTAGGAAAAATCACAACCTACAGGCTCAGGTAGAGGCATTAAAGTACTTATTAGGATTGAGCCCCGGCAGTACAAATTATACTTCCCATTATATTGCTCTTTGTGACAGTTTAAATAAAATGAACTTACGTGCTAAAAATACGTTTGCCAAAATAAAATTTGATGAAGAGCGCAAGCAACAGGAGATATCCAGCCTGAAAGCTTCCGCAGCACTACAAACCATAGAAAACCAGAAGATTAAAACCCGGAATTATATTTTGATGTTTGTCGCTATGCTTACCATAGCCTTAGCAATTTTCATTTTTTATTATAACAGACAAAAACATAAAAAGGAGAAAATAATAGAAATCTATAATACTGAAACCAAAATATCAAAAAAGATTCACGACGAACTAGCGAACGACATCTATAATATAATGAGCGGCCTTGAAGCGGTAGTTCCTACAAAAATAATAGATAAGCTGGAAAGTATCTATAGCCGTACCCGGGATATTTCAAGAGAAAATAGTAAGATTGATACAGGATCAGGGTATTTAAAACAATTAGTGGCTTTACTTTCCAATATTTGCCCGGCTAATATCCGTTTGATTATAAGTGGAGAAAATAATATTCCCTGGAGCACTATAAATCGCGAAAAAAAATTAGTGATCTATAGAGTCTTGCAGGAGTTTATGGTAAATATGAAAAAACACAGTAAGGCATCCTTAGTGGCGTTGGTTTTCAATGAAGAAAACCAATATTTAAAAATCCATTATTCTGATAATGGTATAGGCACGGCAAAAGAGGCTATTAAAAATGGAAATGGACTTCAAAATGTGGAAAACCGTATTTTTTCTATAAATGGAACACTTACTTTTGAAACAGAAAAAGGAAAAGGCTTAAAAATTTTAATCGCTATTCCATTATAAGAAAATTATGCTCAAAAAAGTCCTTGTTGCGGAAGATATAGACAGTATTAATCAAGCTGTGGCCATACTTTTAAATGATCTCGGAATAACCAATGTAGCTCATTCACAATATTGCGACCAGGCCTGGCTAATGGCTAAAAAAGAACTGCTTAATAACAATCCATACGATTTGCTTATCTGCGATCTTTCCTTTAAGCAGGACTATAGAGAAGAAAAAATCACCTCTGGGGAGGAACTTATTTCTAAATTAAAAAATGAAAACCCAAACCTAAAAGTGATTGTACATTCTATTGAAGATCATCCGCAAATCGTAAAAAACCTCTGGGCTTCAGGGAATATAGATGCATACGTGTGTAAAGACCGCCATGGAATTAAATATTTAAAACAGGCAATTCTAGCTTTAAATAAGGCGTTAACCTATAATTCACCCTCCATTGAAAAAGCATTATCACAAAACAACCTCATTAGCCTTAATACTTTTGAAATTAGTATTGTTGAATTCCTTTCTAAAGGTTACACTCAGGATAAAATAGAAAAAGTATTGAAAGAAAAAAAGATAAAGCCTAACAGTAAGAGTGCCATAGAAAAACGCTTAAAAGAGTTACGCGACGAGTTTGGTGCAGAGACCAATCCACATCTTGTTGGGATTATGAAAGACCTTAAATTGATTTAAAAGAATATAGTTTAAGTTTTTGGAAAGCAGGAATTACCGCATTGGCATGGACAATAAATTGAGATAAGAAAAGCTTAAATGCATTCAGCCGACAACCACAACTCACAACTTATTATTGTTATTCTAAACATTTTATTCCTTATCCATTAAAACCCTAAAAAGTAGAATTCCATACAACAAAAATCCCTGCACAAGGCAGGGACTTTCAAAACTCAAAACTAAAACACAAGGTAATTACAGGGCAATGGCGTATGTAGCGCAATGCCATATAAAATCATAATCTTTTCCATCGAATGTTCCTGTGATATCTTCATTATGGGTAGTTTCTATGGTATATAGCGTATCATCCCATGGGAGTTTAAAACTCACCTCTCCGTTTTCATCGGTGGTAAGTTTCTTCGACCACTGGTCGCTAATATAAATTATCACTTCCTGTTCTTTTAAGCTTTTCCCTTTAAAAAGAACTTTTAAGTTTACTTCGCTCTTATGGCTTGCAACCTTATTACTTATGTTTAGAATTTCAATACCCTCAAAATTAGTTTTTGCAAGTTTTTCAGGGTTCTTCCCTACTGTAACCCTCGCCTTTGCATGATATTGAGGTTTAAAAATTCCAAAATCATATGCTGTATAATCTAAAACCTGCACATTCTTATTATCTAAAACCAGGGCATAGCTTCCTTCCTCAGAGGGAACAAAAACTGCCTGGTAGAAATCACGCTTCATGCTTATTTTCAATTCCTTTTTCTCTCCACTGGGAGCTATTAACCACAAACTAAAATTTTTAACTGCATTAAAAGCATCATTTCCCGGCTTTTCAATTGCTCCTGAAGTATATTCTCCATATTTGATCTTCACCAGCTGTTCTTTATTTAGTTTACCACTGGCAGCTGTTTCTATCCATAAATAATGAGCTGAAGCTGTGGACTGAACCAGTAGTACAAAGATTAAAATCGTGATTTTTTTCATTTTAATTATTTAGAATGATTATCGATAGTGCAAACATAGGCTAAGCTTTTGAATTAAAAAACTTATTTAGACTTATTTTAAATAAAATCGGAAATTCCCTTTTTCAGTAGAGAAAAATAATTACATTTGCTCCAGTTTAGAACCAGTCTTAATAATTATGTGTTGATTTTAAACAAAAAAAAGAGCCATACAGCGGCAACTGTATGACTCCATGATTACTCTTTAACCTCTTACAATTAAAAAGCAATGCAATATACAACTTTGCGTGGATTTTTTTTGCTATGCCTCTTTATAGGCGGCCACTTATGTGCCCAGGAGCAGCAGCAAATTGAAGGAAAAATAACCGATACCAAGGGAAATCCTCTACTTGGGGTGACCATCTGGATTCCTGAAATTTCCAAAGGGACTACAACAAATCCTCAAGGTTATTTTTCTTTAGCGGTACCTTCCAATAATAGAAATCTCAACCTCAACATCTCATTCGTTGGCTATGTCCCGGAAACACGCATAATTACACCAGCTAATAACTTTTTTGATATCAGTTTAAAAGAATCAGCAACCCAATTGGAAGAAGTAAATCTTACCGCAAAAAGTAAACTTCAACAAATTGAGGCACTGGCGTATAATGTAGATGTAGTAGATGCTAAAAAACTACACCATACTTCATTAGACATTGGGCATGCCCTGGACCGGGTTTCGGGAATACGGGTTCGGGAAAGTGGCGGCGTAGGTTCAAATATGCAACTTTCAATGAACGGTTTTAGGGGAAACCAAGTAAAAGTCTTTATTGACGGAATCCCGATGGAGAATTTTGGTTCTTCTTTTCAATTAAACAATATCCCTATTAACCTGGCTGAACGTATTGAAGTGTACAAAGGTGTGGTTCCTGTTGGTTTAGGAGCCGATGCCCTTGGTGGTGCTATCAATATAGTTACAAAAAGTGATTTTGGAAATCATTTAGATGCCTCTTATTCCTATGGCTCTTTTAACACGCATCGTAGTAACATTAATGCTATATACACGGCAAAATCGGGTTTCACTGCAAGAATAAATGCCTTTCAAAACTATTCTGATAACAACTATGCTGTTAATGTTGATGTAGCCGATTTGGAAACCGGAGAGTATTTCCCAAACCAGGAAGTTAAGCGCTTTAATGATAATTACCACAACGAAACAATAATTGGAAATATAGGTGTTGTAAATACATCTTATGCCGATAAGCTATTACTTGGTTTTACAGTGGGCCAAAACTACAATGAAATTCAAACAGGTGCCAGGCAGGTTAGCGTTTATGGCAATAGGCACAGACAGGGAAATATTCTAATGCCCAGTTTAAAATATCAAAAAAAAGATCTCTTTACCCAAGGCCTGGATGTCACTTTAAATGCGAACTATAATTTCGGAAAAGAAGAAGTGGTAGATACAGTAAACCGACGTTATAATTGGTTTGGGGAGTTTATTGAATATGACAGCCCGGGAGGAGAATTAAATTATACGCATTTAAAATTTCAGAATAATAATGGTATTGCAAATGCTAACCTTAACTATAACATTAATGAAACGCACAAACTGGCCATTAGTAATGTATATACCAGTTTTAACAGAAAGAGGGAAAACCTGCTATCGGAAGAGGAACAAATCTATAATCAACCTCAAAAAACCACTAAAAATGTGGCCGGCCTTGGCTATACCTTTGAGAAAGAAAACTGGAGTATTACCGGTTTTTTAAAGAATTACCATCAGGTTAATACATTTGAAGAAGCTTACAGGCCCGAAGGTTCAGAATACGGCAGCGTTGCATACCGCTTTAAAAAGAATACATTTAATAGTTTAGGTTATGGAGCAGCCGGCACATATTTCCTTACCGATAATTTTCAGATAAAAGCTTCTTTTGAGAAAAGTTTTCGCTTACCGCAGCCTAACGAATTATTTGGAGATGGCGGTATATTGTTACAAGGAAACAGTAGCCTAAAGGCAGAAACAAGTTATAATTATAACCTTGGTGCTCAATATCTATTCAAAATTCAAAAATATCACCAGCTTAATCTAAGCACAAATGGATTTTACCGTGATGCAAAAGATTTTATAAGGCCCAGGCTCAACAAAAATCAGGTTTTTCAGGTAATGGATAACCTTGCAGATGTTAGCAATCTGGGAATAGAAGCCGAAGCTCGTTATTCTTATAAAAATAAATTTTCTGCGGGAGCGAATTTAACCTATCAAAACCTTAGAAACAACACTCAGTTTGAAGATGGTCAAACCCAGGAAAGTATTGTTTACAGAGATAGAATTCCCAACATACCCTACCTGTACGGCAATGCTGATGCCAGCTACACCATAGAGAGCCCTTTTAACTCCAATAACAGTATCAGCTTTGGCTACAATCTGTTATATGTTCATTCTTTCTATTTGTATTGGCCCAGCTTAGGAAGCACAAAGCTGGAAGTACCCGAACAAATTGCGCACGATTTGAGCATGACTTACAGTTTTGGGAAAAAGAACAGCTTTCAGTTTACCCTGGAAGCAAGAAACCTGGCAGATGCCAACTTATACGACAATTTTAGCTTACAGAAACCCGGTAGAAACTTTACCGCCAAAATAAGATATTCATTTTAATCTAATCCTAACACCAAAACAATAATCAATATGAAAAAGTTCAATTTTAATTTTCTCGCCATGCTAAGTTTAGCTCTAATTAGTGTAAGCTGCAGTGAAGACGATCCCGATGTTCCGGGAGAAGGAGAAACCGCTACAGATAAATATATTATTGCAGCCACCCCGGTAGCTTCAGAAGGAGTAGCCGACTATTTACTTACTACAGAAAGTTTTACCGAAGGCACAATAAGCACTCAGGGAAACGGAGTAGAACAAGACGGCACTTACCGTTATTATATTACTGCCAATAATAAGTTTTTTAGCTTGCTCTATGGCCAGGGAAACCCCGGTGCAGTAACCACCTACCAGTTAAATGAAAATGGAGCTTTAGATAAAATATCAGATTTCCAATCGGAAACTGTACATACTTTTACTAATGTAGGAGATGACGTTCTTATGAGCCGGGTTTCCAGAAACAGCGAATCGCCGGTGGCAAGCTGGTACCGATTAGATACCGGCAACAGCCAGTTTGTGGACGAAGGTGAAATTAACACGGCTGCTCTTGCGCCCGAAGGGGAACAGGCATTTTTTACCTGGATGACCCAGGTAGGCGATAAAGTTTTTGCTCCTTTTTATAGTATTAAGGCTTGTTGTAATGATAGGTTTGGAACCAATTACCCAAACCAGGCCTGGATTGCCGTGTATTCTTATCCTGAAATGGAACTGGAAAAAGTTATAAATGACGATAGGACAAGTTCTATTGGCAGGTATTTCACCAATGGGCTTAGTGTAGACGAAACGGGAGATGCCTATGCATTTTCATCATCTCTTGGCTCATCTAATGGAGATATAACCTCTACAAAACCTTCGGCAGTTACCAGGATAAACAGCGGAGAAACCGAATTCGATGAATCTTACCTTTTTGATCTGGAGCAAGCCTCAGGAGGCTACTACGTTACCAATCATATTTATGGCGGAGATGGAGACTTTGTTGTGATGATGAAAAAAGAAAAAGCAGCTTATAGCGTAGGCACGAATTTGGCGATAATCAATGTTTACGATAAAACATTTGAGTGGTTAGATGGAGTCCCTGAGGCAGCAAGCATACAAAATGTAACCAGTAATAACTATGTAGATGCTAATGGAACTGTACACATTGGCATTACCACAACCGAAAGCAGTTATGTTTATAATATTAATGTTGAAACTGCAACTGCTACAAAAGGCTTAGAAGTAAAGGGAGGTAATATAACAGCTATTAGCAAGCTTAGCCCGGTAAAAGCAAATTAGTAAACCAGTTTGAATAAGCCAGAGACATTTCGGCCTTCGGGCCGAAATGCTCACCATACTAATATAGTTTATAACTCATAATTTTATGAGGCCTACTATTAAAATTTAAAGATGATCTCACTCGCCTTTTTAATAACGCTTTTAGGTTTTATCTCCTGTTATCATAGTTCAAAGAGAGCAAAATTCAATGTAAAATATCCTGTGCAACAATGGCTAAAAAATCATCCCAAAAATGCCAATTATCTAGGGATTTTATTAATGGTATTAGGTCTGTGCATTTGTTTTTTACATTTAGGTTGGTTAGTAGGATCTCTTTCTTTTTTAATGATCTTAAGCCTGGCAGCGAGTCTAAGCATACTGCTTATACCTTTAAAAATTCCGTCTCTAAAATTATGGGGCGTTTTAATTGCACTAATCTTACTTACTGAAATTTACCTCTCTTATTATGCCGGCAAATAAAAAATACTTCTCCTCTACGTGGCAACGTCTCTTAAAAATTACGGCTGGTTTTATTGGTGGATTTATCCTCACGCAAAGCTTTTTTATGATTTTCATCCAATTTTTTAAAAATGCCGCATCGCTCATTACCCTACAATTTGCAGGTTTTATAGTATGGGTTGCGTTAATGATAATCGCCTTTTTGACTAAAAATGGCTTTAAAATATGGGGGGTATACCTTCTTTTATCCGCATTTTTCGTTCTGCTTATTTATGTCATTCCCTAAATTTCCTTCAAAATGTCCAATAGAATTTACAATATTCTCTTTCATACCCACACCATTAGCGGTATAATTATAAGTGCACTTTTATATATAATTTTTTTCACCGGTTCTATTGCTTTTTTGCGAGATGAAATAAGTGCCTGGGAGCATAACAAACCTATTGAAGAAAATTACTTTAACACCATTGATTTTGATAGGTCTTTAAAGAAATTAGAAGAAAATAAAAATCTCTATGGAAGAGATATTACCTACTCTCATCGTTATTTTGAGCGAGAAGTAAATGTTTCTATGACGCCTTCCAAAGACTCTAGCCTTACTAATGAAAATAGCGGAAGATTATCTAATTATCTTTTTATGGATATGGATACTTTTGAAAAAAAGGACTATCAGTCTAATTATTCACTTGGTGAATTCTTCTATCGCTTACACTTTTTTGCACAGCTTAACTTTTTTGGAAGGTCTGGTTATTTACTGGCAGGTTTAGTTGCTTTCTTTTTTCTTTTTGCCATAATAACCGGTGTGCTGGTACATTGGAAAAAAATAATCTCCAACTTCTACACATTCCGTCCCATGGCCAAATGGAAAACTATTTGGACTGATGCCCATGTGGCACTGGGAATAATTGGACTTCCCTACCAGTTTATTTTTGCAGTTACCGGTTGCTATTTAATGATTGGATATATGGTAATGCTCCCGCCCGTAGAAAGCTACCTGTTTCCAGATGAACCCGGTGAAATAGCAAACATCCTAAACCTGGAAGAAGAAGTTGACAACATGGAATTCACCTATACACCAATACAAAAAGACTTTTCAATTAATCATTTTGCGGGGAAGATCCTGAAAAAATGGCCCGACCTAAAACTTAGTGAGCTTAAAATTATAAATTATGGCGACGCCAATATGTATGTACAACTAAGCGGTTCTCCCGGTTTTGATGAAAATCTGCTAGACCGGGCCTCCCAAACCTATAGAATAGCAGACGCTAAACTTATCGCCGAAAAATCTATCGACTCCCCAACTTCTTACGCCCAGGGAACTTTTAACCTTTTACGCCGATTGCATTATGGTGATTATGGTGGTTATGGCCTTAAACTAATTTACCTTGTTCTAGGTTTTGTTACTTGTTTTGTAATTCTTTCAGGGGTTTATATATGGCTAGTTGCCAGAAATAAAAAAAGTGTTTCAAAAAGCAAGAGAACCTTCAATAACTGGCTGGTCACTATTTATACCTCTGTTTGCCTAAGTCTATTACCAATAACTGCCATTATTTTTATAGTTATGAAGGTTTTTGGAGAAAGTTATGTTGCAGATACAGGGGGAGTACGAAAGGATCTTATTTACCAGGTGTTTTTTTGGGGATGGTTAATATTAAGCATTTTATTCACCATAAAACGAGACAATCATTTCACTAATAAAACCTGTTTAGTCTTAGGGAGTATCCTCGGTATGCTGGTTCCGATTGCTAATGGTGTAATCACGGGTAATTGGATATGGATTTCCCTTCAAAAAGCTTATACCCAAATTTTTGTAGTTGATGTATTTTGGGTACTACTTTCTTTAACCGCTTTTTTTGCTGTTTTGAGGATATCAAAGAAGACTAAGGCGAGCGCAGCTTAAAGGCAATTACAAATTTACTCTATAATCCTTTATCCCGAGATTATTGAGACTTTCAGGCACGCCTTGAAATCAAAAAACTTTACATTTAATGCTCCATTGGCTTGTCACGAGGTAATTTATTTTTTCACCTTAAATACTTTACTTTTCCATTCAAACCTAAAAAGCTTAGCAGAATAGAATGAACAAATTTTAATGTAATATGCTCTTATTTGTTCCGGCACCACAACTGTATTTTCACACCAGTTTTGTGCAGTGCAGATTACCGGGAAATAAGCGTAAAATGATTTCTAAATTTCTGTTTATTATCAAAGCTTATTCATTGGCTATGTAAGCCGGAATGATTAAAAAGCTTGTAAAAAAGTCATAAAAAAAACCGTTTCTTTTTAACGAAACGGTTTTTCTTGCTAACTCAATCAAATCACTGAAATTACCCAGCTTTCTTTTCCATTTTTTCAGGTAGAAGAATAAATTGAGAATAATTATCTTCTATTAAATATTCTTGGGCAAGCTCCTGAAGCTCCTTTGAGCTTAATTCATCGGCAAAAGAATTAAAGTCTGGAATTTTAGAAGGGTCCAGGTTGTATTTATAAGCTTCTTTTAGCTTCATAGACCAATAACTATTATAGTCCAGGCCTTCTTTTCCCCTTAAGCGTAAAGCTTCTTTTACCTTATTTAAATCTTCCTGGGTCACCCCTTCTTTTCTAATTTTATCTAATTCTACGTGTACGGCCTTTATAAGGTCCTCAACATCATCTGGAGCAGTGGTAAAGTCAATGCTTTGGCGGTACCATTTGTAAGGTATATCTGTAGCAAATGAAGCTACTCTCACACCATAAACCCCTCCTCTATTTTCTCTTAATTCTTCATATAACCTAAGCCTTATAACGTGTGTCAGTGCACTTAATAAATCTCTTTTTCTTGTAGAAAAATCAAATTTACCTGTATACCTAAGATGCACTTCAGCTTTATCTTCCTGTCCTTTATAAAAGGTTTCGTTATTCCCCTGGGTATAGCGCAATTTAATGTCTTTGCTCTTTTGCTTTATATTCTTTGAAGGTAAACTAGCAATATAAGTTTCAACATAAGGCTTTATAGAATCCAGTTCAAAATTCCCTAAAATAAAGAAGGTAAAGCCTTTGGCAGAAGCAAAGCGTTCTTTATAAAAATCAAAAGCTTTATCTAAATTCAATCCATCTTTAATTTGTTTCGATTCTACCGGAACAGCCCTAAGATGGTTATCGCTCATTTCAATAGCGATTTTCTTACGGAAATAGCTATAAGGGGTGATTTCGTTATTTTTATAGGCTGAAACCCTTCTGTCTTTAAAAACTGAAAAGGCAGCTTCGTCTTTATTAGGATTGGTAAAAGAAAGATGTATCATTTTTAACATCGTTTCTAAATCTTTAGTAGAGCTCTCTCCAGAGATGAGTTCTTCATAAAAGTTTATATAATTTTTAACTGAAACTGTCTTTCCCATATTCAGTTTTCTCAATCCGCTTTCAGAAATATTATTTAAACCGCTTTTATTGATTATACCTGCTGCAAAACGTGCAGATATATAGTCTTCATCGGGAGCTAAAGAACTACCGCCGGGACGAACAGCACTAATGCTTATAACATCATTCTGTAACTTTGTAGGTTTCAAAACTACTGTTACCCCGTTTGATAATTCCCATTCGGTAACATTAATATCTTTATTGTAAGAAGTACTTTTAACCTTTCCCGGTTTTGGTTCCCAGGACATTAATTCATCTACTTTTAAATCGTCTTCATAGGGTTCTAATTTCAAATCTTTTACAGATTCAAACCACTGTACCAAAGTTTCCTCTCCCGGAAGTTTTAAATCATCTTTTTCCGGCCCTGCTAGGATTAAGCTTATATTCTCATCGCCTATCCATTTCTCACTTAAGGCATTTACTTCTTCCAGGCTAATTGTAGGAAGCTGGTCTTTGTAAAAATTGTAGGTAAATTCACTACCCGGAATTGGATCACCTTCTATAAAATGATCTACATAATCTTCAACATAACTACGAGAATTGATTTTTCCTTCTTCCTTTCTAACCAGGTTTGCACGATTAAGAAGTTGTTTTTTATAGCGATCTAATTCACTTTGGTTAAAGCCATAACGTTTAGCTCGTTCACTTTCTTTAAGCGTAGCAATAATACCTTCTTTAATCTGGTCTTCTTTAAGGGTAGCACTTACAAAATATGAATTCTTATCGGCTAGAAAATTCCCCATTCCTCCTTTAATTTCAATAACAGGAGCTCTTCCTTCTTCCCTGGCCTCTTCCATTCGCAGGTTTAACATACCGGTATACAACCTACCCACTAAGGTTTTGCGGTAATCTTCTAAAGTTTCGGTGTTGTTTTTCTGTTTTTTATAATAAGCAAAAAACTTAAGAGATGATACCTCGGGATCTGTAAAAATACCGGCCTTTAATTCCTTATTATCAGGTATACCATATTGGGTTCGTGGCTTAGGACTGGTTGGGTTCTTCAAGTCCCCAAAATTTTGTATTATTTTTTGTTTGGTTTCTTCTACATCAATATCCCCAACTACCATTAAAGCCATTAGATCTGGTCTATACCAATCTCTATAAAATTTTCTAAGCTCTTCGTAATCAGCATTAAGAATAACGTCTAATTTTCCAATAGGAAGCCTTTCGGCGTGCCGGGCATTATTTGTAATTAAAGGTATATAACTGTTAAAAAGTCGGCGTGAACCTATAAGTCCGCTTCTCAATTCTTCTGCAATCACGCCACGTTCCTCATCTATGTCTTTTTCTGCCAGGGTTATACCATCACTCCAGTCTCTTAAGATCTCAATACCTTTATCATAAACCTCTTCATCATCTGTTGGCAGTGTTAGCTTATAAACGGTCTCATCAAAACTGGTGTGCGCATTAAGGTCGGCACCAAATAGTACTCCCAGATTTTCCAGGTAGTCAATAAGTTCATTTTTTTCAAAATTACGGGTTCCATTAAATGCCATGTGCTCAAGAAAGTGGGCAAGACCTTGTTGTTCTTCGGTTTCCAGTAAGGAACCTGCATTTATAACCAGGCGTAATTCTGCTTTGTTCTCTGTTTTGGGATTATGTTTAATATAGTAAGTTAAACCGTTATCAAGCTTTCCAGTAGTTATAGAAGGATCTATAGGAACCTTTTTAGTTAGGTCCTGGGCAACTAGATTGGTTAGGGCACAAAAAAGCAGTATCCCCGTAAGGAATTTTAATTTACTCATATAGTTTATCTTTAAAAAATGATTTTTATAAACACCCAAAAAGCAGATTTACACCTTTGATTTAGAGTCTTTTTTTTACTTTTTGGGCATTGTATTATTAATAACCAGGATTCTGGTCTGAAAGGTTTAATTCTGAATTTCCAAAAATTTCATCTTCCGGTATTGGTAAAATGAATTGGTTTTTATTTGTTACTTCCGGCTTTAGCTCCATAATTTTATTAAATCTAATCGCAGCAAACCATTCGGTACCATTTTCAAAAGCAAGTTCTTTCACATATTCCTGAAAGATCTCTTCTTTTACAGCCTCGATAGTAGTTGCTTCAGAAGGTGCCAAACCTGCTCTTAAACGAATTGCATTAAGTGGTTCCTGAATATCTTCAAGCGCAGCATTTTCAAATGCCAGGGCTTCAGCTTCAATTAAGTACATTTGAGCCAATCTAAGAAAGTAAGTAGGCCTAAAAGTTTCCTCATTATTTACCTTCAGAATTTTAAGCCCATCATAGGTAAACTCCTGCCTGGGGTCTCCATCCATCATTTCAGGATACCAGCTGTTACCGGTTTTTCCTGAATAAAATCGCTTTCGGTTATTGTCTTCAGTGTCTGAATCTGGACTTCTATGGGTAAGAAGAATAATTTCAGAAGAATTTAATCCATTATTAAACACTGTAGGAAAATCTGGCTCCAATTGCCTAACCTGGCTTTCTATAACCTCGTTTGCCATACTGGCTGCACCACTATAGTTCCCCATGAACAAAAGCACACGAGCTTTTAATGCCTTAGCCGCAGTTTTCGAAGCTCTATGGTTTACCGAAAAATCTGGAGCATTAGCGATGGCATAATCTAAATCTGACAATATCTGCTCGTAGGTAGCGGCCACGCTGCTTCTAGCTTTATTACGGGTAACAAAGTTTACCGGTTCTGTACGAATAATAATTCCATATTCACTATCTAAATCGTAGAACTCACCGAAATACCTTAATAAATCAAAGCTACTCATTGCCCTTAAAAAATGAGCTTCGCCAATAATTTCAGACTTGGTATTCCCCGAAAATTCTTCATCGGGCAATTCTTCTACAAGAGCTATGGTATTATTAGCTGCATCCAGTACTTTGTACTTAATTTGCCAGAAACTTTTTAATTCACTATTGTCAAAAAGAACGCTGTTGGTCACAAAAGCTGAATTTCCGTCACCAAAACCAATGTAGCTCATAGATCCGCTAAGGCCAGCGGGAACTAATTCTGAGTACATATAATAATGCGCACTTGAGAAAGAAATTATCGTACTGTAAACACCACTCAATAGTGCTTTTGCGTCATTTTCATTTTTCACTACATTCTCGGGAACCAAATTATTTGGTGGGTCCTGATCTAAGACATCGGTTAGTTCACAGGATGCCATTAGGAATATTGATAATATAGGTATTATTATTTTTTTCATCATATAGTTTTTAAAATCCAATTTTCACTCCTGCCGTAAATACTCTAGATATAGGATACCTGTTATTGTCTCTTCCTGCACTTATATCGTTATTATACAAGTTAGAAGCTTCAGGATCTGCACCAGGGTAGTTGGTAAAGGTTAACAAGTTTTGTCCGGTAACGTATATAGTAGCACTATTTACAAACCCAAACTTGTTCAAAGCTTCCTTAGAAAACACATATTGAAGGTTTACGGTTTTTAAACGTAGGAAAGAAGCATCATATACATAATAGCTTGAAATACGATCGTTATTATTTGGATCTCCATAAACTGCCCTTGGCTGGTTGGTTGGGTTTTCTGGGGTCCAGGCATTAAGCACTTCAGTAGTCTTATTTTCACCAAAATATGAATTGGCAAAATTTATAGACCTTGCCTGGTTAAACCAATGTAAATCATTCCCTACTGAAAAATTGAACAAGGTAGTTAGTGAGAAGCCTTTATAGCTAAAGGTATTGGTAAACCCTCCAAAGAAATCGGGTTGGGTATCACCAATAACCTCCTGGTCCTGGGCATTCACCACTCCATCATTGTTAAGATCTGCAAATCGAAGGTCACCTGGAGACGTCCCGGCCTCTTGGTAAATTCCGGTGGGAGAATTAGCATTTAGCCCATCAATCTCGCTTTGTTCCTGAAAAATACCTTCTGACACATAACCGTAGATAAGTCCTATTGGGCTTCCTTCCCTAAGTAAACCTCCACCGCCAAAGCCAGATACAAAACCATCTTCATCTTTAAAGTCATCAGAAATTTCGGTTAATTTATTTCTGTTTTTATTGGCATTTAAGCCAAGGCGCCAGTTGAAGTCATCTGATCTAATTATATCGGCATTTATTTCAAACTCAACACCCTTGTTACTGGTATTACCTACATTGGCCTGTACAGAAGAAAAACCTGTACTACCCGGACTAATGGCTGTAAAAATAGCATCCTCGGTATTCTTTTCATAATAACCAATAGTACCGCTAAGCCTATCATCAAAAAGGGAGTAATCAACCCCAAGGTCAAATTGTTTACTGCGTTCCCATTTTAAGCGATCATTTCCTAACTGGTTAAGTACAATAGCGGGCATATCTCCATAATCATCTGTTGCATAAAGCGTTCTCCACTGGTAAGGAGAAAAGTCCTGTTGTCCCGTAACACCCCAACTAGTCCTTAACTTAAGCTCATTAACTGTATTAGAGTTTTTAAGGAAAGCTTCTTCTGAAAGTCTCCATCCCACTGCAGCCGCAGGGAAAAAAGCGTGGGTATTTTCTTTGGCAAATTTGGAAGAACCATCTACCCTGGCCGATAAGCTTAGTAAATATCTGGAATCAAAATTATAATTGAATCTTCCAAAATAAGACTCCAAACCATAAGCCGTTTTATTAGAGGAAGCGTCCCTACTTACTGTAGCGCTAGAGATGTTGGTAAGCACATCGTTAAAATAACCGGTTCCCCAGCCTTTAAGCAAAGAAGTTTTATTTTGCTCAAATGAAGCACCAATTACTGTATTTATTTGGTGAACTTCATGAAAGACTTTATCATATCTTAATGTATTTTCCCACATAAGGTTAGAAAACTTACTGGAGCTCTGTTGGGCATATCCATCGCCTTCTCCTGTAAAACTACTCCACCCACCTCTAAAGGTGAATTTTGGATAGAAACTTGCTTGCGAACCATCGTTGTAGTTTAATGCAATAAGGGATTTTGCAGTTAAACCATCGGTAATTTCCAATTCTGCAAATAAAGAAGTAAGCAGTAATAGGGTTTGGTTATTATTGGTAGCCTGGGCTAAAGCTGCCGGGCTTTCACTTGCATAACCACTGGAAAAAGAATAATTTCCATCAGTATCAAAAATTGGCAAATCTGGTCTAAAGGTGTACATTCTATCAATTAATGACCTATCAAGCGCATCCTGGTTTGTATATGAAATACTGGACTGAACTCCAATATTCAATGCATTGTTAACTTTAGTATCCAGATTAAGCTTAAACGAATATCTATCGAAGTTTGATCCTTCAAAAGCCCCTTCCTGTGTATTAGCTCCTATTGCTGAAAAATATCGGGTATTTTCACTACCACCCTGCACACTTAAATTAAAATTCGAGATTACCGAACTAGAAGGAGAAAGTACTTCTTCCCAATTGGTATTGGCATTTCCAAAATAAGAACCATCTAAAACATTTCTAGTGTAAGAATTATCTAAGATACCGTTTTCTACTGCGGTAGTAGTAATTGCTTTAAATTGTTCAGCATTTAAAACATCAAGGGTTTTGGCTTCCTGCGAGCTTAAAGAATAATCTATATTAAATCGGGGAGCCTGGGAAAAATTCCCTGATTTGGTTTCAATTATTATTACCCCATTGGCTGCACGAGAACCGTAAATGGCCCCGGCAGATGCATCTTTTAATACAGTAATAGAAGCAATATCGTTCGCATTAATATTTCCAATAGGTGTATTTAGGCCTTGCGCCTCCAGCACACCCCCCAGTCCCTGGCCTTCTCTACCACCTACCGGGATATTACTATTAGGAACCACCGGAATACCATCAATTACGTAAAGCGGTTGATTTGAGCCCTGTAAAGAAGTTGTTCCCCTAATTCTAATTCTGGCAGGTGCCCCGGGTTGCCCGGTAGCTCCAGAAACATAAACTCCGGGAATTTGACCTTGCAAAGCATGGTCTAGATTTATGTTGGGAGATTGCATTCGGATATTCTCCATATTTACCGTACTCACCGCACCGGTTAAATTCTGTCGTTCTGTAGTACCATATCCTACTACAACCACTTCATTAAGATTACCAAGATCTGCTTGTAGGGTTATTTCATAGAAATTCTTATCGGTTATCTCAACTTCTTTACTTTTATAACCTACAAAAGAAATATTTAAAACAGCCTCATTTGGTACTGCCAGGCTAAATTCACCGTCAAAATTAGCGGTAGTACCGCGGTTCATACCCTTAACAGTAATTGTAGCGCCCAATAGCGGAACTCCCTTTTCATCTAAAACCTTTCCGCTAATTTCCCTTTGTTGCGATTGGGGCTCCCGGGAGCTAGACTTTAACGGAATATCTTTTTTGGTTAGAATTATTTGCTCCTTTAAAATTTCGAAATTAATAGCTGTATTCTTGAACAGCATCTCCAGAACGGTTTCAACTTCTTGATTTGAAACATCTAAGGAAACTTTTCGCTCTAAATCAATTATAGAGTTTTCATAAAAGATATTATAAGAAGTCTTTGCTTCTATCTCTTCAAACACCTGTGCCAGAGAGACTTTTTCCAGATGTATTGAAACTTTTTCCTGCCCATAAGTATTGGCATTAATTGGGAAAAGAGAAAGCATGAAAAATAAAAAGGAAAGTTTAAGCGATAACCTTTTACACTTTGGTTCGGTAGCTCCGAACAAAGCTAATATTTTTTTCATAATTTTGTTTTTAGTTTAAGAATTGAGGAAATTTTTAAATAATTTGTATTTTAAATCGGGAAATGTTCCAGCATTTTCCGATTTTCTCTTTTTGTAGCCTTATGTCATATTAATTATTTTTTGGATTAATGGTAATTTTATCGTTGTTTATACTAAAATTGAAGGAGGCGGCTCTCTGAAAGGTTTTAAAAACTTCTTCTATAGACTCATTTCTAAAACGCCCGGTAAAGCTTTGCTGTAATAGATCTTTATTTTTACAATCTATACTAACATTGTAGTGTCTTTCAAGTTTACGTTGAATTGTGCTAAACTTTTCGTTTCTAAAAAGCATAATTCCTTTAGTCCATGCGATATGATCGGCAGCATTGGTATTAACACTGTGCAAAGAATTCTTCGATTTTTGAAATACAGCCATTTCATTAGGCTTAAGCACACTTGTATGCTGTAATCCCTCTGTAGAAACCTGCACTGAACCTTCCAGCAATGCAATATTCTCATCCTTATCGCCAGGATAAGCCGAAACATTAAACTTTGTCCCTAAAACCTGTGTTCTGGTATGATTTGAATTTACTATAAATGGTTCGTCAGGGTTTGAGACCACTTCAAAATACGCTTCCCCCTCAAGGTAAACCTCACGGCCTTTCCCTTTTAGAAAAGTTTTTGGATACTTTAAAGAAGACCCCGCATTAATTATAGTCGTGGAACCATCAGATAAAACCAATGTTACCGATTTTCCAAAAGGCACACGTATGGTATTAAATTCCAACTTTTCATTTGAAGGCTTGCTTTTTGGTGTATACAACAATTTCCCCTTTTTATAAGTAAAATCTGAATGTTCTACCAGGTCTTCTTGTGAATCTAATGTTCTTATACTCCCATCTTCCAACTCAATGGTTATTTCAGGACTATTTTGCGTATCAGCGGGCAGGTTAAAAAACCAGATTGACACGCCAAGTATTCCAATAAAGATGGCTGCATATTTTAAAAATGCAGTCAATTTAAAACGTGACTGTTTTTCAACACTCACCTGTTTCATAATCTCCTTCAGAACCAATTCCCTTTTTTCACGGGGTAAATCATTAGGCTTAGGGTTATTCCATTCATCCAGCAAAAAAGCCTCAAGCTCTTCAAAAGAATCCTTTTCGAAGTAATTCTTCAAAACATTGATTTCATGACGAGTACAATTACCCTCAAAGAATTTTTCTAATAAAACGTGAATATTTTGAGACATTGGTTACAAGTGTTTCTATAAGGTTTACGATGCCCAACTAGAAAATCACTAGTTCCAAATGTTAAAATTTTAAGTTTTTATAGTATTGGAAAGAAAAAGCTAAACAGCCTACTATTCTTTTTTAAAAACTTCATGGCTGTTGAAAAGTGGCTGGAAACGGTATGTTTAGAAATACCTAACTTAGAAGCAACTTCATTATAAGTATATCCCTGAAATTTAATTAATTTAAAAATTTCTTGCTGTCGTTTAGGGAGTTGCTCTAATAAGCCATTCAATTTTTTTAGCTGATTATTTTCACTAGAAGTTGTAGGGTTCCCGGCTTGCTCCTGGTGTAATTTGTATTCCCTCAATAGCTTTTCTTCGTTTACTTTTTTTCGAAAATAGTCAAAAGCAACATTCTTGGTAATAACATACAACTGCTGATCTAAAGGGAGTTCCAAATTAATGCTACTACGGTTTTTCCATATTTTTAAAAAGGAGTCCTGCACCAGGTCCAGGGCAACACTTTCATTTTTCACAAACTTTATGGCAACGGCATATACTTTAGAAAAATACAGGTTGTAAATTTCCTCTAATGCTTTTGAATCTCCGTCCTTCAGTTTTTTTTGCAGCATTTTTAAACCTTTTACGCCAGGTATAGGCACTCATAATGTTTGCAATAGTTAACAAAATGCTAATATACTATTTCCAAAGTTTTATTTTATTTTTCTAAAACCTATAAATTGAGGAAAATTTATATGCCTTATAAATAGTTTTATAGAACCTATTTATATTTTCTTTAAAAAAGACCCTGCTAACAATGCGTAAACCCACTTAAGTAAAAAAGTCATGAAAAGAACAAGAGATGTAAACTGGAAAGAATCATTTTTTTTTATTTGAACAAATTTTACTCATTTTAATCAACAGCTATTAATATCGGCTAAAGTGGGTTGTAAGTAACCGGTTAAAATTTCCGGACTGAAAAATAAACCTGGCAGATTGAGATATCAGGATATAAAAAGACTGCCTGAAAAGCCTTAAAAATTCACCTTGAGCTTTTTAAACTGAAATAAATCCAGTTTGGTGAAAATTAACCTTTCAGACAGCCTTAATTTGTTATTGTTAACCAAATATACTTTTTCAGTTAACTACCTCGGGGTGTTACACCCTTTGGCAGTGTCAATAAAATTCCAACTAAGCCTCTTCAGCCGCCTTTATTATTTTTTGGCGGCCTATAAAATACACCCAGAATAGCCTTTAATTTTTCCTGTAAATTTTGGTTGCGATACTCTGTTTTTAAAGCCTTCATACATTTAGCGCAAAGGCAACTTTCATAAAGCTTATGTATGTATTCCAGTTCTTCATTATCCAGTACCACTTGAGAGCATTGGCAAAGTTCTATAGAGCCAACTTTACATTCAAAGGCTGTTTTACATCTTGGGCAGTATTTTTCTTCGTGCTTCATGGGTATTTATAAAAAAAGTTGGTTTTAATTCTCCACCAAAGCAGTTCTTACCATTTTTGCGGCGCTAACCATTGCTTTTAATGCAGCTTCAGTTTCTTCCCATTTCCTGGTTTTTAAACCACAATCTGGATTTACCCAAAGTTGTTCTGCAGGGATTACTTTTTCGGCTTTTTTTAGCAAAGTAAGCATTTCTTCGGCGGCAGGAACCCTGGGGGAATGTATATCATAAACCCCCGGACCAATTTCATTGGGATACTCAAAATCAGAAAAAATTTCCAGCAACTCCATTTGCGATCGGGAGCACTCAATGGTAATCACATCTGCATCCATATTTGCTATACTCTCCATAATATCATTAAACTCAGAATAGCACATGTGTGTATGAATTTGAGTAGAATCTTTTACCCCTGCCGATGCTAATTTAAAACAAGTAACCGCCCAATCTAAATATTCTTTCCAGCCGGATATCCGTAGCGGTAATCCTTCTCTAATGGCAGGTTCGTCAATTTGAATTATTTGAATCCCGGCCTGCTCTAAATCTTTTACTTCTTCACGAATAGCCAAAGCTATTTGTTTACAAGTGGCAGATCTTGGTTGATCGTCTCTAACAAAAGACCATTGCAAGATTGTTACAGGCCCCGTCAACATTCCTTTAACCCATTTATCGGTTAAAGATTGCGCATATTGAGACCAATAAACCGTCATGGCTTCTGGCCTGGAGACATCTCCATATATAATAGGAGGCTTAACACATCGGCTACCGTAACTTTGTACCCAGGCTTTTTTGGTAAACAGAAAACCATCTAATTGCTCTCCAAAATATTCTACCATGTCATTACGCTCATATTCTCCATGTACAAGAACATCTAAACCTATTTCTTCCTGCCATTTTATGGCATTTTGGGTTTCTTTTTTTAGTAAACTATCATATGTTTCTGCTGATAATTTTCCTTTTTTAAATTGAGCCCTCCAACTCCTCACTTCTTTGGTTTGCGGAAACGAACCAATGGTGGTAGTAGCGAACAAAGGCAAATCCAGTACTCTCTGCTGCTCAATCTTTCTTATGCTGAAGGAGTTGGATCTTTGTGAGTCTTTTTCTGAAATTTGACTCACCGCATCTTTCACCTTTTTGTTGTGAATTACCTCTGAAGTTTTTCTACTCTTAACAGCATCTAAATTCTCTTTAAACTCCTTTAAAAGGGGCGCTTCAGTACTACCGGTAGCCAAAGCCCGAAGAGTTTTTAATTCTCTTACTTTTTGCCGGGCAAAGGCCATCCAGTTCTTAATTCCAGGGTTTATTTCAGTCTCCAAATCAAGATCGTATGGAACATGTAACAACGAACAGGAAGGAGCCAGTAGCAATCTATCAGAACCTATTTTATCCTGTGCCTTTTGAATAAGATGAAGGGAATTTTCAAAATCATTTTTCCAAATATTACGTCCATCTACTATCCCGAGCGATAAATTTAAGCTAGCAGGAATTTCTTCAAGCACCCTGTCTAATTGTGATGGGCATCGCACCAAATCCAGGTGTAACACATCTACCGGAAGCTTTAGAGCCAGGGCAAGATTGTCTTTAAGGCCTTCAAAATAAGTGCTGAGAACAAATCTAAGTTTAGGGAATTTTTTTCTAAGCTCATTATATACAAAAGAGTAGGCATCCCTGGCTTTCTCATCTAGGTCTAAAGCTAGAAAAGGCTCGTCAAACTGAATCCATTGTGCTCCTTCTTCCTGTAATTGAGTTAAAAGCTCCTGGTAAACCGGCAATAATTTTTCTGCAAGGTCTATTTTATCAAAACCTCCCTCTTTTTCTTTTCCCAAAAGAAGGTATGTAACCAGTCCAATAATTACAGGTTTAGGATGAATCCCAGCTTCCTTTGCTTCTTTAAATTCATTAAGAATCTTATTGGAGTTAAGCTTAAAGTGCTGATTTTTGGAAAATTCAGGAACGATATAATGATAATTGGTATCAAACCATTTGGTCATTTCCATGGCGGTAATATCTAAGCCATCTTTTTGATAGCCTCTGGCCATCGCAAAATATAAATCAAGATTGGTTAAGTCACTTCTACTTTCAATCTCCCTATAACGTTCAGGAATAGCTCCTACGGTAAGGCTCATATCCAAAACCTGGTCATAATAAGAAAAATCGTTACAGGGAATTAGATCAATTCCTTCGTCTTTTTGAAGCTTCCAGTTTTCATGGCGGCTTTTTTTTCCTACCTGAAGAAGATCCTGAAGTTCACTTTTGCCTGACCAATATTGCTCGCAGGCTTTTTTGAGTTCTCTGTTGCTACCAATTCGCGGATAGCCAAGAATGTGCGTTTGCATTTCTAACTTTTAATAATTAAACAATTTGTTTTAAAAGTCTTTATAAATGCTTCGTAATGCCAGGCGATAAGAAAAAAAAGGAGAAAGAAGATACACCCAAAAAGACATACTTCTCCTGTAAAATAAAAAGTATTATAACGGGTACATCTCTAAGACCTAAGCTTCAAACCGCGAAAGCATTGTCCAATCAGAATAGGCAGGTCTCCTGACTTGTAACGGCTGCTGTCATCCTTCCCGCGTTATGCAGTGGATAATTCTTTGGACAGTAGCTTTATTATGTTACTTACAGTTGCGCGACAGTTCGTGATTCTCACACGATTCCCTATTAATCTACCTTAAGTAAAACCTTTTCTGTTTGATGAAGTATGCTAAAGAACTTATGCGGGATAAAACTAGGGATTATTTATTTAATTTCAAGACTTTCATTGAGCTTATAACTAAAAAGAAGTAAAGATAAATTCAGTTTTTAAGATTCTCAAACCAGAAATTTAACTTAATATTGCCGGGATTTTCGGTTACAATGCTTTTAAGGTATTGTATTAAAAGGGAATCAGGTGTAAATCCTGAACAGTTCCCGCTGCTGTAAATCCTTTCCTTAATTTTTAGGAAAATCTTTTTATTGATACCACTGTCTTTTGGGATGGGAAGGTTTAAAAAGAGGGAGAAGTCAGAAAACCTGCCGGAAACATAAGGAACAAAGCTTTCGGGAGTTATTGCTTTGGGTAGGTCTTCTATTCTAACTATATCCCCTGCTGTTTTGTTTTGTAAAATAAGTTAATTCCAATTATTAACCTTTATACAAATCAAATGCAACAAAAATCATTTTTTAAATCATTAATCCTTATTGGAGGTATTTTACTTTTTTCATCTTGTAGCAAAGATGACGGCCCAGGTATAATTCCTATGGAGTTTTCGGATCTAAATTACCAGAAAGATTACGAATTAACCCTGGGAGATACTTTATCTATTAATCCTGAAATTCTAAATTTACCGGAAGGGACAGGTTTTAGCTGGAAACTAGGTGATGATAAAGTTTCTGAAGCTCAAAACCTTCATTACGCCCCCAAACAATTTGGCACATTTGCACTACAATTTAAAGCATTGGCGAATAACGACTCTCTGCTGCGCTCTTATGAAGTTACCGTAAATGATCCTTATCAGCTTTATTTCCGCCCAAAAACAGAAAACAGCAGTAAATATATTTCTGAAATTATTGAATATAAACCTGCACCCGGCCAATATATTAATAAAACCTACGGTTCTTTGGAAAGCGCAGAAAAATTAGTGGGTGGAAAATCGGCCATTCTATCTTTAGGAGCATGGGGAGGCTACGTAACGTTCACTTTTGATCATACCATTGAAAATAGAGAAGATGCTAAAGACTTTGTAGTTTATGGTAATGCAATGGGCGGACTTTCTGAACCCGGTATTGTAAAGGTTTCTTTTGATGAGAATGGTAATGGCTTACCAGATGACACCTGGTATGAACTAGCAGGAAGTGCACATCAAAAAGAAGAAACTATATTGAATTATCAATTAACCTACACCAATCCAAAAGAGTACGCCAATGTACCCTGGGAAGATAACCAGAAAAACCAGGACAGTGTAATGGTTAATCCCTACCACTCCCAGAATTACTATCCACTCTTTATTGAAGAAAAGGATAAAATGAGTTTTAACGGAACCCGGGTTTACCCTAAGGTGAGCCTGGAAGGATTTGCCTCTATAGATGCACTTGAATGGGGGTATGTAGACAATTTTGATGCTGATTATAATACTTATGCCGGAAACGCCATGGATTTGGATTGGGCAGTAGATGATAATATGAACCCCGTAGCATTAAGAGGTGTAGATTTTATAAGCATCTACACAGGGGCGCAGGGAAATGTTGGTTGGCTTGGTGAGATATCAACGGAAATCAAAGGAGCTTCAGATCTATCTATGACCGAGTAAAGCCCCTAATAATATCCTTTATTTATCCTTATATAAGAACTTCACTATTTTTCCAGCTCCAAATAGTATTGTTTTTATATAAGGATAAACCTATAAGCTTAAGCTCATTTGTAAACTTCCCGCGTCCATCTGCCAAACTAAAAAATACTTCTAAAAATCAAAAACCGGTAGACTAAGATGCCTTAAACCTTAAATTGATTTCTGCTAAAAGCAAAAACAAGATTAATACTATACTTTTGCAAACGTATTGGCTTAGAAAAGTAATTACCTTGTAACAAGCCATAGATTTTTTAAATCTCGATTATCGAGTAAAATAACATTTTTTATCCTTTAAGAATGTAATACTTTTGTCGTACTAAACAGCGCCAATCTAGCAGAATCCCACAGCATTACCCCCCAATTAAACTTCATGCATTATTTTACAAAATTTACAATAGTACTCTTTTTCAACCTGCTTTTTACTTTTAGTTATGGAATACAGCAAAACCCCAAGGACTTTAAAAGTATTGACTCCCTAATTCAGAATAGAGCCCTGGAAAAAGCTAAAGAAGAAAGCTTTCAAATTATCAGGAAACAACCTAAGAATTTTCAAACTGTTGGCAGGGCACACATCTATTTGGGGAAAATAAACCTATTGCAGGGCGAACTGGATATTGCGCTGTCTAATTATATGGATGCCAAAAAGCACCTGGAACTGTTATCTGAAACAGATCGCGTAGAACTATTCTCAGGAATTGGAATAGTGTACTCAAGATCCAAAAACTTTAACAGCGCCGAAAAAAGCTTCAAAAAAGCATTATTGGGCTATAAAAACAATGATTTTTGGCGCCTTAAAACTTTGGTTAACCTCGGCGGGGTTTATATGGAAAAGAATGACCCCAAAGTAATAAAGGTCTACAAAGAGGCTTTGCAGTTAGCTAAAGAAATTGAGCAACCTAAAGTTGAAGTCGTTATTTTAACGAATCTTAGTAATCAATACATCAAAGAATCCCAATGGCAGTTGGCCATTAACACTGCTAATAAAAGTTTAAGGATAAGGGATAGTTTACAAATGCCTCTATCTGTTATTACTTATAACAATCTAGGCTATGCATTAGTAAATTCGGGCAAAGTACCGGAGGGAATCAATTATTATGAGAAAGCCCTGGCAAAGGCTTCTTCCCAAGAACTACAACAATTATTCTATAACTTACTAAATGCCTATATCAATATAAAAGATTATGAAAAAGGTATAGATTATTATAACCGATATGATAGCATTAAAGATCAAATAGCAGAAAAAAGGTATGAAGAAAAAATAGCTGCCATTAAAACATTTTATGATACTGCCGAAAAAGAAAGAAAAATTGCCAATCTAGAGGCCGAAAAAAAAGCTCATAACAAAAAAATTACCTGGCTAATTTTTGGGGGTGGCATCTTCTTTCTTCTAATATTGACAATCATTTTCTTTAGAATAAACCATCTTAAAACAAAACAAGCCTTACAGCAGTCGCAACTTCGTAGTAAATTCCTTAGACTTCAATTAAATCCGCATTTTCTTTTTAATGCGCTCCAACAGGTTCAGTATTACATCTATAAAAATGAACCTAATACTTCTATGCAGTATTTAGATAATTTCAGCAAATTAATAAGGCTTATTTTAGAACATTCAGACGAAGAATATATAAATTTAACAGACGAACTGGAAATTTTATCCAACTACCTTGAACTTCAAAAAACCCCTGAAAATCAAGGAATTTCATACCGCATTATTTATAAGGATGTTCATGACCCGGAAACTATTAAAATACCGGTAATGCTACTGCAACCTTTTGTTGAAAATGCCGTAATTCACGGTGCGAGACAGAATAGAGAAAATGGTAAGGTAAAACTTCTGTTCAGGCAAGATGTTAAGAAAAAAGTCCTCTACATAGAAATTGTAGATAATGGAAAAGGCATTCAGACAGACAGGTCTCAAGACCATAAAAAACTTCATCGCTCTATGGGAAGGGAAATTTTAAAAAATAGAGTAGAAGAATTTAATAAAATGAATAAGTCACATATTGTACTAAATGTAGAAAGGGCATGCAATGACAAAGCTTTTCCCGGCACCAAAGTGACCTTGACAGTACCCTATCTTGAATTCTAAATTTGCAGGTTATGAAAGAAATAAATAACGATGTAAAAATTTTAATACTGGAAGATGATCATGCATCTTTAGATATGATTAGCGACTTAATTAGGGTTAACTTTAAGGATTGTTTGGTAGAAACTACGAAAACTATCAAAGAAGCCCAGGTAGCCTTTGAAAATTTCCTTCCCGATATTCTTATCCTGGATATCAACCTCCCAGACGGAAATTCTATGGATTTTTTGGAGAATTTATTCCAAAAAGGCTATAAAAACATTAAGGTTATTTTTACCACAGCTTATTCAAATTATGCGGTAAAAGCTTTTCGCCTAAGTGCCCTGGATTTTCTTCTAAAGCCAATTTCCCCTCAAGATCTTATTTCCGCAATTGAAAAGACTATAAAATCACTTAAAGACCATCGTTATAGTTTAAAACTAGAGACTCTCTTTAGCAACCAACAAATGAAAGCCGAGAAAAAAATAGTTTTAAAAACTCTTGAAGATATTCATATCATTCCTTTAAAAGATATTATTCAGGCACAAGCCGATAATAATTATACTATTTTTTTTCTATGTGATGGTCGCCAAATCTTAGTATCTAAATCTTTGAAGAATTTTGAAGAAGAGCTGCAAAAATTTAATTTCATGAGGGTACATCAGTCGCATCTCATAAACACTATGCATATCTTATCCTATCAAAAGAAAAGACACTGCGTTCAACTGGCAAATAATATTGCAGTACCAGTAGCGCAATCAAAAAGGCAATCACTACTGGAACTATTCAACGAATACTAATCCAAGAAGGTGGAATTCTAAACGAAACTTATAGAATAATAATTCTTTATTTCAATTGGATTTGCTTATTGAGCTGATACTTACATTTGCTCATAAATTACTCTAAATAGACGTATCATGAAAGCTTCTAAATTTCTTCTAATTTTAAGTTTATTTTTATTTGCCAAGCCTGTTCAGGCACAATTATTCGGAAAAATTAAGGATAAGCTTGAAAACAAAGCGGCCGAAATAGTTGAAGAGAAGCTAAATGGTAAAAAGGAAGATAACAAAGAAGGTAAAACTCAAAGCAAAAGTAAAATAACACTAGAAGAAGTTTATGACTTCAAACCAGGGGACTCTACAATTTTCGCTTCCAATTTCAACTCTATACCTAGTGGAGCTATGCCATTAGATTGGAAAACCACAAGTACCGGCGAAGTAGTTAGTATAAATGAAATAGGAGGCAAATGGCTTAAAATGGGGGAAAGAACAACCTATAAGCTCAACAAAAACATCTATTACCCTACCAACTTTACCCTGGAATTTGATATTCTGGTAGCCGCCGATAAAGTTAACGACTTATCTTCCTTATACTTTGGCTTCACTAAAGATAATAGTATTAGAGGTTGGATTTCTAACGAAAATATCTGGGCCGGAAAACTGGAATATATGAATAACAACGACATAAACATTTACAGTAGGGCAAAAGACCTTTACCAGTCTTCTTCATTTGACCTGGAAACTTACGCCAACCAGGTAATGCATGTAGCCATACAGGTAAACCAAAATAGGGTTAAAATATATTTAGACAAGACAAAAATTGCCGATACCGAACTTTTTAATAATGAAAAAGCCAAACATTTTTACATTAGTAGCCCATTAAGACAAAATCATGGAGCCAGGGTTTTATTCAGCAATTTTATTGTAAAAACCCATAAATAAAATGCTTCTCACCCGGTTTATGCAGGCAAATTACTTTTAGATAAACCGCGTAGTATTAAACCTCAATTATTACTAAAATTACTATTAGTTCCGCTCGGGGCTTAAACTAAAATAAACCGGCTTTAATTATTATTCTATATTCACGGCTCTAGCGGCACACTAAGAGCCATTAGAAGGGAGTGTAAAAAATTTCGGCTATATCTATATCAATCATGTTTATTACCAAAAAATTAATAATAAATCTTTAATTTGGCTGCATAATTTTTACAATCAACAATTTTTAGCCCTTAAAATGCGTATAGCTCAACAACTATTTATCCTACTGGCAATTATAACTTTGCTTTCTTCCTGCGAAAAAGAGAATGATACTCCAAAAACTGATTATTCTATCCAGTCTAATTCAAACTTTGAGCTAACCAGTAAGCACGAAAATGGATGGATAAAGCAAGGGCAATATGAACGTTCTGGGGAACCTTCGGCTGAATTTGAATATTACGCAAACGGCTATATAAAAACTGCTAAAGTATATGCGAGTTATCCAAAGCAGCATCTTTATATGGAGGTGGGCCGAAGTGAAACCAATAAACCACTTTGGTCTAAATATTATACGCCGGAAGGAAATCTATGGTTTGAAACCAAATATGAAAACGGATTTCCTTTGGTTAAAAAGATTTATAGCGATAAAGGTACTGCCATACATTCCTATACCAATGCTGAGTTAACCTCTGTTGAATTTACCTCAGCAGACAAAAGTAACACCACCAAAACAACCTATAACAAAGCAGCCGGAACACGTAATGTATCTATTAATCTTAGCGGACAGGACATATTGAACAAAACCTACCCTTATCAAGAACAAGTTGGTTCGGGAATTTACACAGGTAACCATGTCCCGGTGGCCAATCCATTTGGTGCAACTGAAGCTTCATATTACACCCTAAATCAATCCTTTTCTCAAAGCCCAACCTGGCAAACCACTGCCAACCCCATAGAATTTATGTATCCGTTTAGGTTATTTGATGAGTTCTACAATCCCGGAGATTACTTTGCCACCAAATTTGCTGTTAGCACCGAATTATACCAATCGGTTATTGAGCAATACCCAATAACTGAAAAAGGCGTTTTAATTGGTGGCGGATCATACCAGGATGGCTACCAGCATTTTCAAAATAATTGGCAGGTAAGAGATTCACTTAGGAAGATCTATAATGAAAACCCGGAACTTTATAAGCTTAAATACGGAAATGAGTATGTAGCCAAGCTGGGGTATGGAAAAATGTTTTTTATCATTGGGGCTATTCGCAACTTACCTACACAAAACGAAGCAGCTAATAAGATTAAAAAAGTTGCCCAAAAGCATATGAATAATTTGATTAGTGGTGATCAAGAACTTACTACAACAGAGCAGGGTTTATTAAATAAAGTTTGGTTTGAAGTAAAATTTTTCTCTACGCTAAAGAAACATCAAAACGGGGTGGTGATCAACTCTTCCCAGAGCTATAAAAATGCCATAATGGAAGTAAATGATGCAGAACCTTCTCTTGTCCAAATGAAATATGAGAGCCTGGAAAACTTATAAAAGCACCATACTAACCTGCCTTCCTTTCCAGGGCCAAATAATGGGTTGTGTTTTGAGTTTTTAAAGGAATAACATTAATCTCGCATTTATAAGTGCTTTTATCCTTCTTATAATTAACCAAAACCTCAGTAAAAGGTTCATCCTTAGCTAACTTATATCTTATTCTCTCTAAAGCAGCCGGATCGGTTTCTTCTCCCTGTAAAAAATGTGGAGTTCTATTAATTGCATATGTACTGCTATATCCCGTCATTTCAGTAAATCCTTCACTCACCCATTCGATCTTAGCCTTTTTATTGGTTACCACTAAGGCATCAAAAGATTTTCCCTTAAAAATAGCATCTAAATCGTTCGTCCATTCAAACTTCTCCGCCAATTCTTTAAAACTATTAATACTATTCTGTTGCCTTATAATTACTAACTGCCTCGAGTAATAATCATTATAAATATCCCAACTTCTTAGCGGCATCAATTTAATTTCAGAAGCCCTTATCTCATTTTCTATTGCCCTGGATTCCTCCAAACTAAGAGAGGAAAGGTAAATATCCAGAGACTGCATATTCATAAAGTTTTTCTTCATAATCTTTTCTTTTAACAACAAATACGCTCTTGCTACAGTTTTTTAAAATGGTTAAAAAATAGCTTACAATAATTTTATTATACATATAAACTATCTCGGAGTTATACCCTTTGGCGGCGCCAATAAACACACGACAAGCCTGCATATTCTTAGGTGGAAACACTTAGATGTAAAAGCAAGGCTTGGGGCACTAAAACCCGATAACTGAGTAAATTTCAAAATCAATATAACAGGCAATATTAACCAAAAATCCACTAAACATTCTTTAAACCAACGTTAATGTTTGAGTTTTTAGGTAAAAAATTAGACATAATATAAAAGGAGACCGATTACCAGATAATTTAAAGAAGTACAGAAAATAGAGTAAACTACCTCGGGATATTACACCATTTGGCGGTGCCAATAAAGGAGCAAATACTTTTAAAATCTAATATTTACGGCAAGCTTTTGAAGGTAAAAAGAAAGCTAGAAATGGCTTTAATTAGGCCTGTCTAAAGCTTTTGCGAATTTCTGAATAAGTTGTACTTTCGGGTCTTTCTAAATAATTAGATATGTCTCAATTTTGGCTGTATTTTAGATTGGGTTTAGAACACGTTCTAGACTGGCAGGCTTACGATCATATTCTGTTTTTAATTGTTTTGGTTACAGCCTACACCTTTAGCAGTTGGAAACGAATTCTTTGGTTGGTAACCCTGTTCACGCTGGGTCATACTCTTGCATTATTTTTATCGGTTTACGGTATTGTTAAAGTAGACGCTGCCTGGGTAGAACTCCTAATTCCGGTGACTATAATTCTTACAGCTTTATACAATTTAGTAACTGCCAGCAAAAAAGATCGTAACAAAAACCATAATCCTCTATATTTTACTACCATTTTCTTTGGCTTAATCCATGGTCTTGGTTTTTCCAGCTATTTCAAAATGGCTTCTGCCAATATTGAAAATAAATTTTTACCACTTCTAGAGTTTGCCCTCGGAATAGAAACAGCCCAGGTTATAGTTGTAATTGCTGTTATGATTCTTGGTTTTATTGCCCAAAACATCTTTTCGGTATCTAAAAGAGACTGGGTATTAATAAGTTCGGCAATAGTTATCGGTATTATTTTGCCTATACTTCAAAAGAATTTTCAGGCTATTTTTTAAATTAGAACGCTCTAACAAAAGCGAAATGGCACCTTAAAAAGCCGGAAAATATTAATAATGAATAAAAGAAAACAATTAAAATACGATAAAGCCTACTTGAGAATTGCTCGCGAATGGAGTAAATTATCGCAATGTAAAAGAAAACAGGTTGGCGCAGTTATTGTAAAAGATAGAATGATAATTTCTGACGGTTTTAACGGCACCCCTACCGGTTTTGAAAATTATTGCGAAGATGATGAAGGCTACACCAAATGGTATGTACTCCACGCTGAGGCCAATGCTATTTTAAAAGTTGCAAACTCTACTCAATCTTGTAATGGCGCTACATTATATATTACAATGTCACCCTGTAAAGAATGCAGTAAATTAATCCATCAAGCGGGTATTACCAGACTGGTTTATCATGTAGACTATAAAGATAACTCAGGCCTGGAATTTTTAAGAAAAGCCGGGGTAAGCCTTGAACAAATAAATGATTTAGAAGATTGAATACCAGGCAAAAAATATTGATTCCTATTTTTCTTGCTTCAGCCTGCGCTCTAGGCGTATTGCTGGGCGCCAAACTGGATTTCTCTTCTTCTGACGCACTTTTCTCTTCCAACCCAAAAAAGCAAAAGCTCAACCGACTTATAGACTACATAGACTATGAATATGTAGATGATGTGAATACCGACAGTATAGTTGATCTCACAGTGAATAGAATTCTTGAAAATCTAGATCCACATTCGGTATACATACCTAAAGAAGAATATGCAGGGGTCATAGAAAATATGCAAGGGGATTTTGTAGGAATTGGTGTTAGCTTTTATAATGTAAACGATACGGTTGTGGTAATTCAGGCCCTGGAAGGCGGACCTAGCGAAAAAATAGGTATACGTGGTGGAGATCGCATCCTTTATGCCAACGGCACACCACTCTTCAATAAAAACATTAGTAACGATTCACTAACTAAACACCTAAAAGGTGAAGAAAATTCTCAGGTAACCCTTAAAATTAAAAGAAAAGGAATTAAAGATCTACTAACCTTTAAAGTTAAAAGAGGAAGGGTTCCATTAAAAAGTGTAGACGCGGCCTATATGCTATCGCCTGAGCTGGGCTATATTAAAATAAATAGATTTTCTGAAACTACTTATAAAGAATTTAAAGATGCATTAAGGGACCTTAAGAAAAAAGGAGCTAATAAAATTGCCTTAGACCTTAGAGACAACCCCGGAGGTTATCTTTCTGAAGCTATTAAAATTGTAGATGAATTCCTGGAAGACGAAAAGCTTATACTGTATACAAAAAACAAAAATGGTGCAATTGAAGAAACTTTTTCAAGACAAAAAGGACTTCTGGAGAATGGAGATTTGTATGTACTTATTAATGAAAGTTCAGCCTCTGCCAGTGAGGTTGTAGCCGGCGCTTTACAAGACAACGATCGTGGCACTATTATAGGTCGTAGGTCTTATGGGAAAGGCCTTGTACAACGTGAAATGGAATTAGGAGACGGTAGCGCAGTTAGGTTAACCATTGCACGTTACTATACTCCAACAGGCCGCTCTATCCAAAAACCTTACAATAACGGAAACGAAAGTTACTTTAAGGATTATATGCGCCGTTACAAGAATGGCGAACTCAACAGCGCCGATAGTATAAATGTAGACGATTCCCTTAGGTATGAAACCCCTAAAGGTAAAGTAGTGTATGGAGGGGGTGGAATTATTCCCGATATTTTTATTCCGCTAGATAGCGATAACGAAAAGAATAACATTAAGCTTCTTCTGCAAGGTGGGTATATGAGTAGGTTTATCTTTAATGTACTGGAGAAAAATAGAAGTTTTTATAACAATGTGCAACGAAAGAATTTTGAGAGTGAAGTAATTATCTCAGATAAGATGGTACAGGATTTCATTGATTTTGTAAACAATGCAAATATTAGACTTGATGTACAGAATCAAAAAAGCCTGGTAAAACAATATTTACAAGCTGTAATTGCCCAGCAATTATACGGCACCAATGCTTTTGAAAAATTAATCAACAAAAATGACCCAGGAATAAAAAAAGTGCTTGAATTATCGAAAAAAAATCAATAGATTGCAGTTGTGATTGCAATTAATGAGAATCTTATAATTTTCTTTACAATATCGCCGCTATTTTTCTTCATTATAGCGGTAAGCTTTAGGTTATTAGATAACAGCGCTTTGCTATTTTTACAGAAAGAAATTCTCGTTAACTCCTCTAATGTTTCAATAAGTTGTATTAAAAGTCAAATACAAATTACAGACGATAAAGAATTTAAAAATAAATTAAAACTGGCCCTGCTCTACAGAAGAGTACACCACACGTGTCTAATTTTAATGCTTTTTTCTATACCACTTATGTTTACAGGATATTATATGTTATAGTATTTTATCGTGTACCTTAGTTTGCTCTCCCGTCCATAAACTTAAAATATCTGTTGCTACACTTGCGCCACTTCCGCAGGCTATAGCAAATTGACTTCTCCAACCGGCAAGGCTACCTGCTACATAAATACCCGGTTTTACCAAATGATCTTTATTTTTAAGCTGAATACGATTTTTGGACACCTTTGCTTTTTGATGCGGTATCACTTCGCTTTCCAATCCTTGAATTCTAAACGGGCTGGTATAACCGGTGGCTACAACTACAATTTCAGTTTGATAGTTATTTTTATTGGTAACTACCCTAAAACCCTTGTCTAAAGTAACAATTTCCTTAACTTTTTCTCCCTCTATTTGTTCAATATCGGGATATTGCTCCTTTAAATGAACAAGGCCTTCTTCCATAATTTGCTTCCCCGTAGTTCCTGGAACCACACCCAAAGCATTATTCAGCATAGCCGAGTTTAGATGAGAGGCTTTTTGATGCATAACTATTCCCACTTGCCTACCCGGAACTACACCTTTATGGATAGCTGAACCCAAAATTAGCGCGCAAGACATTCCTGCAGCTCCACCGCCTATAATAATAGTGTCAAATTTCATCTTACGAATTATGCTTTTCAGCAATACTCCTTGAGGTCAACAAAATGCCCATAAGCACAATAAGACAAAGACTTCCTACTATCACAAGTACAGCTGTTCCACTATCTCCCTTTAAGAGATCGTCAAAATCTAACGCGGTTGTACTGTAGCCCATAATAACTACAGCTAAAAAAATTACGGTATAAATAAATAACTTCATGTAAATAAACTCTGAATGTTAGTGGCAAATAATTTTACAGCAATAGCCAGCAAAATTACACCAAATACTTTTCTTATAACACTAATCCCCTGGCTTCCTAAAACCCGCTCTATTCTATTAGAGGATTTTAGCACCATATATACAAAGATAATATTGATTAGGATAGCGACAATAATATTTATCGCTTCATATTCTGCTTGTAGCGATACCAAGGTAGTAAGCGTACCCGCACCCGCAATTAGTGGGAATGCCAACGGAACAATAGAAGCTGTTTCCGGCTCATCGTCCTTATAAAGCGTTATTCCCAAAATCATTTCAAGGGCTAGAAAAAATAGGATAAATGCGCCGGCCACGGCAAACGAATTTACATCTATACCAATAAGGTTTAAAATCTCTTTCCCTACAAATAAGAACACAATCATGATAATACCTGCAACAACCGAAGCCTTTTCACTTTGAATATGCCCAACTTTTTTACGCAGGTCTATAATAATTGGGATATTTCCAATAATATCAATTACCGCAAAAAGAATCATTCCGGCTGTAAAAATCTGTTTTACATCTAGTAATTCCCACATAACTACCATTTTAAAAAATATTGCGCAAATGTAATTTTTAAAAACACAGTATCAAGGAATTAGCAGGTAAAAATTTTATTAAAATTAAGCCTGTTTTTTTTCAGTAAAAATACCGATAGAGCTATATTTGCCAAATGTTTCAAATAGGAAAAACCATAGTTTCGGAAGAAATCTTGACCAAAGATTTTGTTTGTAACCTTTCAGCCTGTAAAGGAGCCTGTTGTGTAGATGGCGATGCTGGGGCTCCGGTAACCCCTCAAGAGCGGGAAATTCTCGATGAAATATACCCAAAAGTAAAGCCATACTTACGCCAAAAGGGAATAGATGCCATAGAGGAACAGGGCACCTATATAACCACAGATCTTGATGAAATTGAAACACCTTTAATAAATGGTGCCGATTGCGCCTATGTAACTTTCGATGAGAAAGGTACAGCGCTTTGTGCTATTGAAGAAGCTTACAACCAGGGTGAAATAGACTTTAAAAAACCTATTTCCTGCCATCTATATCCAATAAGAATTCAGGAATATTCAGAGTTTTCAGCAGTAAATTACCACAAATGGCAAATTTGCGATGATGCCTGCAGCCTTGGAGCCGAACTTCAGGTACCTGTTTATAAATTTACCAAAGACGCGCTTATAAGGAAATTTGGTGAAGATTGGTATAACCAATTAGAAGAAGCTGCAAAAGATTTATAATTCACCCCAACCAAATTCAAACAACTGACTTTCAGAATTATATTTTTTAATATTCTAAATTAATTTGTATATTTAATCTTCAATTTTCATACCCTATAATACCGATTTAACCCTTACATCGGTATTTAAACAATCCCCTACATTTTTAATTAATTCTGCCCCATAGTTTAATTTTTAGGCTTACAGCCTATTTGATAATCTTAAAACTCAAACATTATGAAAAAACCAATCTTAATGGGGTTTGCACTCCTATTCTGTATTTCCACGATGGAGGCTCAATTTCTCAAAAAATTAAAAGAAAAAGTCGAAAAAAAAGTGGAACATGCGGTAACCGAAAACATATCGAACAAAGCTGCGCGCGAAGCTAATAAGTCTCTAGATAAAATGTGGGACACCCAACTTAAAAACAGCCCAATTCCCATGGGGGCAAATAGAGTAGATATTAGCGAAGTGCCGGAAGCTTATAATTTTAATTGGGAATACCAATTACATTTGGAGACCAAAGAAGGGAACATGGACATGACGTACTTTTTAAAAGAAGATGCTCCATATTTTGGTATACGAATGCCCCAGGTAGAAAACATGTTTATGGTGATGGATATGACCAAACAACTTAGTATTATGTATTTTTCTTCCGGTGAAAATAACTTTATTACCGCCACCAAAATAAGCGACCTTAACAATACCCAGGAAGATTCCAACCCTTATAAGGACACAGAGCTTAAAAAAATTGGAACTAAAAATATCATGGGATATGAGTGCCAGGGCTATGAAGCCGAAACCGAAGAACATAAATTTACATTCTATATTACACGCGAGGCACCTATAACTTTCGCCAATATGTATAGTGATGAAAAAAGTAATATTCCGAAAGGCTGGAATGCAGATTGGCTGGAAGAAGGCGATGCTTTGATGATGGAGATGCAAATGATAGATAAAAATAATTCTAATCGCAATGCCAATATGCGTTGTACCGGTTTGGAGAAAAAATCCTTTTCAATAAATAAAAAAGATTATGCCGCATTAGGCTCACCTAACTAATATATATCATGGAAAATTCAAACACGCACACCAACGAATCTAAAAGTACATTCGATCCTAAAACCATAGCTATCATTGCTTATTTAACCGTAATTGGCCTGGTAGTAGCTTTTGTTTTAAACAACGAGAAAAAAGATGAATTTGCTGCTTTTCATATAAAGCAATCTCTGGGATTGATATTAATTAGCCTCGGACTTTTTATTATAGGTATGATTCCAATTTTAGGATGGATATTAAGCTTTCTGGGTTCTATTTTCCTATTGTATTTATGGATAATGGGGCTTATTAATGCAATTAACCATAAAACCAAAGCCGTACCATTTTTTGGTCAGCAATTCGAGAAGTGGTTTGCCAATATATAACCAATATATCCTCACTTCCCTTCCAGGGCTAATATTTAATCTAAATAATTTATTGAAATAAAATTAAGGAATTAGAAAAGGGGAAAAGTCCCATAGATTTTGTTTTACGAAAATTTCAAATACTTTTTAAAAAGCAAGGATAAAGACTAAGAGAGTTTTTAATATAGAAAAAGAGTCCTGCATACACCAGGTTACATCTTTATCTACTCCGGGAGCTATTTGGACATGCTTTGAACAGAAATTAAATGACTTTTCAATTGGTAGCCATCTTAGAGCATTAAATCCAGGCCTTTCAGCAAACTACCTCGAGGTAAGCCTCGGGGTATTATACCCTTTGACGGTGGTGGGAGATTTTATCAGTATATAAAAGGAATGTATTCTTCATAAGTTTCAAAATTATCGATAAAATGCAAAAAACATAGACGTAACACCCTAATTATAAAACTTTTATGTTGAAAACTTTGTGGAAACATTAAATAATAAACCAATAAGATATTGTTAATAATTATCGATATTTATTAAATAATTATCATCTATACATTAACAATATCGTTTTTATGGATAAACAGAACCCCAGGCTTCGAGACAATAAAGACAGGTTTATAATATTTCCTGTAAAACATAACGATATTTGGGATGCTTACAAGGCTATTGAGGCTAATTTTTGGACCGCAGATAAGATAGATATCAATCAGGATTTGGAGGATTGGAAAGACCTAAGCGAAGAAAAACGTTCGCTCCTCCATAAGGTAATTGGCCTAATTCTTCATTCAGAACATAAACTAAATGGAAAAATTATAGCTAGTCTTAATAAAAATATAGAGTTGCCGGAAGTAAAGTCTTTCCTGGACTTTCAAACAGTAATGGAAAATACACATACTGAATCTTACGGTATCTTTTTAAACACATTTTTAAGCGCAGCAGAACAAGACCTGGTTTTTAAAGAAATTGAAGCATTTCCAGCTACTCTGGCAAGAGAAAAATGGATTAAAAAATGGACCAACAGCTCGTCTTTTGCCGAAAAACTGGTTGCACTGGCTACCGTGAAAAGTATTTTTAACTATAGTTGCTTTGCAGCCCTTTTTTGGATTAAAAACTGTGGATCAATGCATGGCTTAGGTTACACCTATGAGGTGATATATCGCGATAAAGCTATTCACCGCGATTTTGCAACGCTCCTATTTAAAGATCATCTATTAGAAGATATTTCAGATGAAAAAGTTCAGCAAATAATTGAGGAAGCTGTGGCTATAGAAAAAGAAGTTATTTATAACTTTCTTCCGTTAAATTTAATTGGCCTTACCACAAAAGCTTTAGACGAATACCTGGATTATGAAAGCAATAGGCTTTTTACAGATTTAATGGTGAATAAAAGTTTAAACGAAAAGGCATTTAGCAACGAAAAACTTTTGAAAAAAAGAGCACAAGACCTTTCAAAGAACTTAGAAAAAAACAAAGATTATAATAATCTTAGAAAGAAAACAGATTAAGAAAATTATACATAACTAACGAAAACGGTATTATATATTTTAGTTTTGGTTAAAACAGAAACTTTTAAATCTCGAAGATCGAGTAAAACTGAAACCAGTACCATATTCCCCAATGTGGTACTGTTTCAGCTTTTTTAAGCAAAGCTGCTGCTGAAACTACTACTCTCTAAACCGCATACGTCTTTCTTTAAAATTTACTTTCAGCAATTCATTAGGAACTAGCTTGTAATCTTATGGCTTTTTCTATTTTTGGGACTAAATTCAAACTCAGCTTTTAACTAAGGATAAAATTATGATGAACTGGGAGCAACTCCTCTCGCTAAAACGTTTTGGAGACACGAATAAAAGGCTAAGGAAAGAGCAAAACGAAACCCGACTGGGCTTTGAAGTAGATTACGATCGTATTATTTTCTCTTCGGCTTTTAGAAGTCTACAGGACAAAACCCAGGTAATACCTCTTTCTAAAACCGATTTTGTACATACCCGGCTAACACATAGTTTAGAAGTATCAGTAGTAGGACGTTCTTTAGGTAGGCTGGCAGGCCAGAAAATCCTGGAAAAACATCCACACCTGGCTAACATACACGCTTATAAAATGAACGATTTTGGTGCCATTGTAGCTGCGGCTGCTCTTGCTCACGATATTGGAAACCCGCCTTTTGGACATTCGGGAGAAAAAGCAATTGGAGAGTATTTTAGCCACGGAAACGGAAAACGCTTTAAAACTAAACTCTCTAACAAAGAATATCAGGACCTGGTTAAGTTTGAAGGGAATGCCAATGGCTTTAAAATACTAACCCAAAACAAACCCGGAATCTATGGTGGCCTTCGGCTATCTTATGCCACTTTAGGTGCTTTTATCAAATACCCAAAAGAATCTCTGCCACACAAACCCACATCTAATATAGCCGACAAAAAATTTGGCTTTTTTCAAACCGAAAAGGAAATCTTTGAAGAAGTAGCCGTAGAGCTTGGCCTTTTAAAAACAGGAAAAGATAACGATATAAGTTATTATAGACATCCCCTTGCGTTTTTAGTGGAAGCAGCAGATGATATATGTTATACTATTATCGATTTTGAAGACGGCATTAACCTTGGCCTTATAGATGAAGATTATGCACTTGAATATCTTATAAAACTAGTTAAAGACAATATAAACACCAACAAATACAATAGCCTTACCAATACTGCCGATAGGCTTAGCTATTTAAGGGCACTAGCCATTAATAGACTTATTACAGAGGCAGTAGAAATTTTCCTGGAAAACGAAGATGCCATTCTTGCCGGAAATTTTCATCAGAGCTTACTGGACAAGAGCAAATATGAAGCCCAAATAGACGATATTATTAAAATTAGTATTGAAAAAATTTACCAAAGCGAAGAAGTAATCAACAAAGAGATTGCAGGCTATAAAATGCTATCACACCTGTTAGACACCTATACCGAAGCCTTGCTTCCAGAAGAAGATCAGCATAATTCCAATTTTAATAAACTGGTTTTAAAATCTGTACCAAACTTATCTGGCTTACAGGAAAACTCGTCTGTTTATAAACGTTTGCTGGAAATTTGTTCTCATACCGCTTCATTAACCGATGGCTTTACCGTGGCTTCTTTTGAAAAATATAAAGGCATAAAACTATAGGACCTTAAAAAAAGTTAAACAATTATGCTTACCGGCTACCATCTTTAACAAAAATGCCGGCTTAGACAGCCGGCATTTTTAAAATTCATAGACGAGCCCTACACCTAACATTTGCTTAAATTGCACCCTGGGACCGGTAGTTTCCAGTTTACCATCCCCGTTGGTATCTTCTTTAAACTTCACATCATCATCATATCGCAAGTGGGAGCCCACATTGGCTTTTATAAAATCGTTTACTTTTAAATCTACTCTTAGTTGCCATTCCACATCAATATTTCCGAATTTATTCAGATAATCTGAATACAAGCTTAACTGACTATCTAACTCAACATTCTCAAAGATTTGTTTTGAAAAATCACTGGTAACAAGAAACCCTATTTCTGTTCGTACTTTCTCTCCTTCTTCCACAATATTACCAAGTGTATCGCGAACTGCGCCGGTAACACCAAACATACCTTCGTTTGCCAATCTTTGGTCTAAAACAAAAGTTGATTTTTGTGTAAGTGGTGAAATATATACTTTAAAGTCTTCTATAGGATCAGAATATTCGGTACCAATACCTAAAAAGAAATAACCGGGTGCCATAAACTTCGAGATAGGGCTATTAGTATCGGGGTACTTATATCCATTGGTAAATTGTGTATTAAAATTGAGTTTTGCTGAATAAAACCAGTTGGAGGTAGAATCCCTTCTATATCCAAAAGAGGAAGTTAAACGCAGTTCATCCTCGGTTTTCCTAAGCTTCTGGCCTTCCTGAGAGTTGATACCATAACGTGTCACAATCTTATTGCGCCAATAAAGATCATCTTTTTTATAATTTCTCTCCAGGTTACCATAAACAAGGGCCGAGACTGAATTATTTCCACCGGCATTCCAATTTACAAAGGCCACTTCGCTAAGGTTAACCCCAACTTCATTTTTCTGTGTCCAAAATGTAACAACCACAGAGTCCACCTTTTTCTCGGGCGGCTCTACTTTAATAGAATCTGAAGGTTTTACCGTATCCTTATAATAATGAGGATAATTATCGGAATTTAGATTTTTTGCGGTTGAATTTAGATGTATTAAGCAAGCCAGGAGACATAAGACTTTGATTTTCATTAGTTAATTTAGATTTTTTCGGAATTGCAAAATTAAAGATTTTGAAGAAGAGAGACTATCACTTCCTCAATATATTCAACGTTAATTTTTGCAATTTCTTGTAACTCCTTTATTTTTCCTTGTTGGATAAACTCATCTGGCACACCTAAACTTCTAATTTTAGCTTTATAATCGTGTTTTGCGGCAAATTCTGTCACTGCAGAACCAAAGCCACCCGTCACTACCCCATCTTCTATCGTAACAACATATTTATACTTTTTAAATATAGTATGCAGTACTTCTTCGTCTAAAGGTTTTACAAAACGCATATCGTAATGACCAATGCTTTTGTTTTCTATCTTTTCTATCGCCTTATTGGCATTATAAACCATATTCCCAATACTCAAAACAACAAGGTCATCACCTTCCTGCAAACAATTTGCTTTCCCAATTGCTACCTCTTCAAAAGGAGTCTCCCAAACTTTTTGAATCCCTCTTCCACGAGGATATCTTATGGCTAAAGGTAACTCTATACCAAGTTGAGCGGTATAAAGCAAATTTCTAAGTTCTGTTTCATTGCTAGGGGTAGCAATAATAAGATTTGGTATACATCTTAAATAAGCAATATCAAAAACACCGTGATGGGTAGCACCATCTTCTCCAACCAGTCCTGCCCTATCCAGGCAAAAAATAACAGGCAGTTTTTGCAATGCTACATCGTGAATTACCTGATCGTAGGCGCGTTGCAGGAAAGTTGAATAAATAGCACAAAAAACCACGAAGTCCTGGGTAGCCATTCCTGCAGAAAGTGTTACTGCATGCTGTTCGGCTATACCAACATCGAAAGCCCTTTCGGGAAAAGCCTGCATCATAAATTTAAGGGAGCTTCCCGTGGGCATTGCAGGGGTAATTCCTATAATTTTCTCATTTTTCTTGGCTAATTCCACTAGAGTAAGACCAAAAACATCCTGGTATTTTAGCGGCAGTCCGGCCGTATCGTAAGTTAAAAGCTCTCCGGTCTCGGGCTTAAATTTTCCCGGGGCGTGATACTTTACCTGGTCTTCTTCTGCTCTCTTTAAACCTTTACCTTTAGTGGTAATTACATGAAGAAATTTTGGCCCTCTAATTTGCTTCATTTGTTCAAAAACTTCTAATAATCCACCAATGTCATGCCCATCTACGGGCCCGAAGTATTTAAAATTTAAAGCTTCTATAATATTGCTTTGCTCTGGCTTATAGCCTACCCTTGCTTTGGTTAAATATTGCTTTAAAGCTCCCACACTGGGATCTATACCAATAGCATTATCATTAAGAATAACCAATAAATTGGCTTTGGTCACTCCGGCATGATTTAATCCTTCAAAAGCCATCCCACTTGCAATAGAAGCATCTCCCACTACCGCTATATGGTGTTTATCTAAGTCTCCTTTTAAATTGGAAGCAATTGCCATCCCAAGCGCTGCAGAAATTGCGGTTGAGGAATGCCCTACCCCAAAAGTATCGTACTCACTTTCTTCCCGCTTTGGAAATCCACTAATGCCATTAAGCCTTCTGTTTGTATGAAATTGCAGGCGTCTACCCGTTAAAATTTTATGACCATAAGCCTGGTGACCTACATCCCAAACTAAAAGATCTTTAGGGGTATTAAAGGCATAATGTAGCGCAATAGTTAATTCTACCACCCCAAGGCTGGCGCCAAGATGCCCTTCTTTTGTGGCTACAATGTCTATAATAAACTTGCGAAGCGCAGCTGAAACTTCCTGCAGTCTTTCTGCCGGAAGTTGCCTTAAGTCTTCGGGAGTAAATATATCTTCTAAAATATTGGTATTCATAGTAAGCAAAGTTAAGCTTTGAAAATATATTTCTCATAAGGTTTTCTTCAGAAGCTAATTTTATAATTTTATCTTTCCAAAGAAATATAAAAGTAAGATGTTACAACCCTACAACGACGAATATTTTATGCGAAAAGCCCTGGAGGAAGCTGAAAAAGCTTTTGAAAAAGGCGAGATTCCTGTGGGCGTTGTTGTAGTTATCAACAATAAAATTATTGCACGCGGTCACAATCTAACCGAAACCCTTAACGATGTTACTGCCCATGCCGAAATGCAAGCCATAACAGCTGCCGCTAGTTTTCTTGGTGGAAAATATCTAAAAGATTGCAGTATGTATGTTAGTTTGGAACCCTGCCAAATGTGTGCGGGTGCTTTGTATTGGAGTCAGATTTCAAAACTTATTTTCGCTGCAGAAGACAAGCAACGCGGTTATCGCAAAAACGGCGTAAAACTTCATCCTAAAACCCAGGTAAAATCAGGCATTCTCGCAACAGAAGCTTCTACTTTATTAAAACGCTTCTTTATTGAGAAAAGAAATTTAAATTAAGCGGACAATATTTACGTTAAAGACTTGCTAACACCAAGTGTTATAATGCGTTAAAAACTATTGTTAAGTTGCATTTTTTCCAAAAATTTGTGATTCTATAACAATAATTTTCGTTTTACGCATCTATGGGGAATTACAATACAATTTTTAAATTATTACTATTTTTTTCGTTTTTAGGAATAACAGCAAATGCTCAGGTTACTCCCAATAAAGAAGAACCTAAATCTTTAGAGCATACTTTTTATGTTACAGCAAACCTGGGCACTAATCTTACCGATGAGGCCAAAAAAATACTCAAAGCAATTATAAGAGCTTCAAAAAAAGACAAAGAAGCAACACTTTTAGTTCCCGGGAATTTTCTTCCGCCCAAAGGATTTCAAAAAAACGATGCTAAACGTAAAGCTCAAAAGCAATTTCTAAAGCAACAGTTATTAAATAGGGTTCAAGACTTTAATGGCACCGTGGTTTTTACTCCCGGGCAAAATGAATGGACCAAACAAGGCCAGGATGCCATAGACGATTTAGAGTCTTTTCTTCAGGATAACCAATCTAATGTAGAAGTTTGGCCAGATGACGGCTGCCCTATTGAAAGTGAAGAAATTGCCCCCAAAGTAGTTCTGGTAACAGTAGATACACAATGGTACCTGGAAAACTGGAACGAACATCCTAATATAAACACAAAATGTGATATTAAAACCAGAGAACGCTTTTTTGCCGAGTTTAAAGATGATATTAAAGATGCTCATGGAAAAACAATTATAGTTTCTATGCAGCATCCTGTAATGAGTAATTCAAAAAAATCTTTTGCCGAAAAAATTGGTGGTTTTACGCCACAAGATTATCAAAATGAAGCGCATAGTTACTTGCGTGGAAGATTAGAAACCCTTGCAAGCCAGTTTGATAATGTGATTTTTGTTTCCGGGAAAGATGAAAACCTTCAATATCTAAAAGATGATGGTATTCCACAAATTATAAGTGGAAGCATTGGAAAACCTAAAAAGCTTAGTATTAGAAAGGAAAATGAACACTTCGGAACAACTAAACCCGGATATGCAAAATTAAAACTCTATAAAAACAACGAAACCCTAGTCGAATTCTTTTCCATAGAAGATACAGAAAATCCTATTTTCAGCAAAAATATTAAAAGCGACGAACCCAACTGGAATGAAATTAACTTTAAGACCAAAGAGGAAATTGGGGATAGCATAAGTGCTTCTATTTACACCAGGGAGGAAACCGATAAATCCTGGCTTTACAAATCTCTTTTTGGAGATTTTTACCGGGAAGTTTACAGCAAGAAAATTAAGGCTCCCGTACTGTTTCTTGACACCCTGGATGGAAACCTTGAGCCTTTAAAAGAAGGCGGCGGCATGCAGTCTAGATCTCTGCGTTTTATAGCCGACGATAAAAACGAATTTACCATTCGCGCGCTTAAAAAAAGCGCTACCCGCTTTTTGCAATCGGCTGCTATAAAAGATCACTATATTAAAGATTATATAGATAATACGGTGGCGCAGCGCTATGCGCAAGACCTTTTTACCACAGCACACCCTTATGCACGATATTCTTTAAAGCATATTAACGATTTACTTGAAATAAATGCCGGAAAACCTCAAATATTCTATATCCCAAAGCAAAAAGCACTGGGGCTAAATAACGACGATTATGGAGACGAATTGTATATGTTTGAAGCCCACGTGGGCGATGAAAACAAAGGCTTTGAAAAATTTGGCTCCCCTGAAGATATTATTAGTACCCGAGATCTTCTGGCAGAATTAAAAGAGTCTAAAAACGTTAAGTCAGATGAAGTTGCATTTATAAAAAATAGGTTGGTAGATATGTTAATTGGTGACTGGGATAGGCACTACGACCAATGGCGATGGGGCCTGTATACACAACCCAATGGCATTAAGCTTTATAAACCAATTCCCAGAGATAGGGACTTTGCATTTCCTAATTACGATGGTTTTATTCCAGACCTGGTAAAATTGGGTCTGCCAATAGTACGCAAAATGGAAACCTACGATGAGAATGTAGATAATGTAAAATGGTTTAACCTTTCTGGATATCCTTTAGACCAGCGACTATTGAAAACTTTAGATTGGGAAGGTTGGCAGGAGCAGGTGAACTTTATTCAATCCCAGCTTACCAACGAAGAAATAGAAACTGCTTTTGAAGCTTTACCCGAAGCAGTTCAGGATGAAACGATTAAAGACATTAAAGCACAGCTTAAGGCCAGGAGAGATAATTTAGGCGATATTGCTAAGCGGTATTACAACTACCTCCAGGAATTCCAGGTATTAACAGGAACCGAGGAAGATGACATATTTCATATTGAAAGAAAAGAAAACGGTATTACTGCGATAGAGATGATTAATGAAGACGGAAAAAAAGTCTTCAGTAAATCTTATAATTCTGAAGCTACCGATGAGATTTGGATCTACGGCCTTGATGGAGAAGATACTTTTAAAGTTACCGGTGATGAAGAAAACCCAATTAGAATCAATGTTATTGGTGGGGAAGAAAATGACATTTACGATTTTAAGAACACCAAAAAAGTTAAACTCTACGATCATAAAAGCAAGGAGAACACCATAAAAAATCCAAAATCCAAAAAATGGCTGGTAGATGATTACGAGATCAACACATACAATCCCGACAAGCGGTTAAAGACTGAAAATAAAATTTTGCCGCAAATAGACTATAATGGTGACGAGGGACTTTCTTTAGGCTTAAAAAACACCTACACCACCTATGGGCTAACCAATAATCCCTTTAATACAGAACATAGTTTTGATGCTTCCTATTATTTTGCAACCAGGGGTTTTGAAATAGGCTATAAAGGAGAGTTTGCACATATTTTTTACAACTGGAACCTGGGAATAGAGGCACGCTATACCAGTCCCAATTTCGCATTAAACTATTTTGGAAAAGGTATAGAATCGCAAAATATGCGAGACCGCTTTGGACGCGATTATAACAGGGTGAGAATTGAACAATGGGAATTTGCCCCATCGCTTATATGGCGTGGAAAATTTGGCGGAAGCTTTTATTTTAAACCAATGCTGCAATCTAAAGAAGTGTCATATGACGAAGAACGTTTTATTGCCGACGCTTTTTCTAAAGAAAACGATCTTTTTAATCAGCAACTTTATGCCGGTGCTGAATTAAACTATCGTTATGAAAACAGGGATAACCCGGCATATCCTTCCCGCGGATTTGAAGCTGATCTTACTACAGGTTATAAAACCAATATTGATGAACATAATAACGAATTTGCTTATATAAGTCCGTCTTTAGCTATTGATTACCCCCTGCACGAAAGCGGTATTGCCGTATTGGCCACCAGAATTGGCGGAAAAGTAATTATTGGAAATGATTACGAATATTATGATGCTGCAATTTTGGGCGGAAACAATAATCTTAGAGCCTATCGCTGGGAACGTTTTAACGGAAAACAATCTTTCTACCACTCTACCGATCTTAGAGTTGGTGTAAGCCGATTTAAGACTAATTTTATTCCATTGCAAATTGGTGTAAGCGCAGGCTTTGACTACGGTAGGGTTTGGGCTGAAGGTTCTAATTCAGATAAATGGCGAAACAACTATGGAGGCTCTATCTGGATTAATGGCTTTAACGCATTTACCGCGAATACCGGCTATTATTATGGTGATGATGGAGGAAGGTTAACCTTTACTTTTGGGTTCAAATTCTAAAAACATATTCCTTATTTCCACAAACCTGTGGAAATAAAAATGTAGAAAACAACAGGTTCTAAAATTAGAACAATAGCACATCTAAATATAATTAAGCACAAACATCTAAAATTCAGTTAATTATTAACACAAAGCTTAAAGCTATCTTAATTTGAGTATTTAGGTAAGAATATTGGTTTCAAGAAGATAAACAGTTTTATCATGGCCCCAGAAACCAATTTGATACTTAACCTACTTCAAGCATTAATGCTAATCCCATTTTTGCATCTTTTAAATCAGGAAATTTTTAAAAAGCTAAACAGAAAGCACGAGTTTTTCTCTACAGGATTAATGAACAAGCTTTTCTTTTATCACTTAGTCTTTGCCGGAATTTACTATAGTTATGCCTTTTTTAATCCTTCAGATTCTAAAAGGTATTTTCGTGTGCCCGGCACAGAAGGCAAAACCTGGGGCGGCTTTCTGGATACCGGAACATCTTTTATAGATTTTCTATCCTATCCTTTTATAAATTTCTTCGGATTTAGCTATGAGATGATGATGCTACTATTTAGCTGGATTGGTTTTCTGGGCTTTGTTTACGCATACCTGTTTTTTAAAGAAAATATTTCTTTAAATATAAAATTGTTTAAAAGAATAGATTTTCTCACGCTTATTCTGTTTCTGCCCAACATGCATTTCTGGACAGCTTCTTTAGGTAAGGGAGCACCTATTTTTCTAGGTTTAATGTTATTTGCTTATGCACTTAAAGAACCAAGAACAAGATTCTTTAGTCTAAGTTTGGGGTCGCTATTGGTCTTTGCTATTAGGCCACATATGTTCCTATTATTAGCCGGAGCAGGAATGTTAAGTATTTTTTTAAATAAAAATCAAATCAGCTTAAAACAAAAAGCCATTTTTGTAGGAGCAATTACCGGTGTTTTACTGTTATTCCACAAACAAATTCTTGGGGTAATGAACCTTGGAAATTCTCAAAACTTAATCGCCGATTTTCTTTCTTTTACCGAAAATAGGGCAAAAGATTTAGACAATGCCACTTCGGGCGTACCCATGACCGAATATTCAATAGTAGAAAAATTCTTTACCTTCTGGTTTAGGCCCCTATTTTTTGATGCGCCGGGAATTCTTGGCATAATTGTATCAATAGAGAATTTAATCTATTTGATATTGTTTGGCAAACTATTTAAAAAGAGTTTCTTTGGGTTTCTAAAAACCGCTCCGGCAAACGTAAAATTGAGCTTAATCCTGTTTTTCACCAGCTCATTCGCCATGACCTTTGTAATGTCTAATTTAGGAATCATCCTAAGGCAAAAATCAATGATTATGTATTTCTTGTTCTTTGTAATCTATTATTTTATGGCTTACGAAAAAGATACTGTTTTTAGATTAAAGCAAGAAGTGACCGGGAGAAAAACCATAACCAAAGCAGCTTAGTGCTTCTATGGATTTGAGGGAAATTTAAGAACCTAAGATTATTAATTATTCTTTAAGTTCATTTTTTATAGCTACAATAGCTGTTCTTGTGATGCCGAATATACTGAAGTTGTTCTTTATTATTGCCAAACGACTCGAAGCTTTTATTGTTTAGGCACAGTATCATTTAAAGAAATAAATAGGTTAGCAGGCTTACCGCTGATAACAACAAAATTGGTAATCATCAACGATTTTCACAAGATTTAAGAAGTTCATTGAATTTCAAGGAGTTAAATTTCCTTGAAACTCTACTGAAAAATTAAAAATCCTGAGATTAAGAAGCCAACATTCTAAAAAGCTCCTCGTCTATTTTTGCATTTATATTTCTATGGTATTTATTGAGTAAATTGGCTATTAATTCTCCTATGGCATCCTGACGGTCTTCAGATTTACTCATAAACTGAATCTTTCCCCATCCGCGAATATCGCAAACCATCATTCCCTTGGCATCCCAAATAGTTTGATTTCTATTGTCATAATTAACCGGAAATTTCAAGGTATCTAACGCTAAATTGTTTTTTTCACTTAAATTCATGAGTATTTTTTTTACTATTATTTTAAGCAAAATTAATCGCAAACAAACTGGTATAGGTTAATTAAAAATTAAACCTTAGCACCTGATTTTTAAGTAAGTGTTAAGTTGAATTTCAAGCAAATTACCCCAGGACAAAACTCTGAGCTTACCTGGTAAAAATATGGTGTTGTGTGGCGGTAAAATAATCGCAAAACACCTGATTTAAAGGCTCGTTATTCCTACTTGCTTTAACTCCCAAATAGGGATATATTTCAATTATACTTTTTGACAGGTTTTTTACCGAATCTGACGCCGAAATATGTACTTCTTCCCTATATTTCTGATGAATCTCCACCTCACATCTAATATTAGACTCTATTGTTTTTGCAAACCCGGCAACTTTTGAATTAGATACAGAGAGTATATTGGCCAAAGACTCCAGGCTTTTATTCATTTTAATTTTATGTGCTTCAGCCAGGAAATGTTCTGCCATACCAATATAATTCACCCAAAGTGTTAGGTCGGCAAATACCGAAAAAGGAATTTTAAAAATATCCTGCGGCTGGTGAAACTCATTATAGATAAAACTGAACCGCTTAGAGACCAAAACATCCTCAACGATAAAGGAGTGAGTGCTTGAAGCTTTTAAACCCATACTATTCCAATCTTTCACGATGCTAACTTTTTCCCGGGGAATCACAAAAGAGAGAACTTTTGGTGAACCATCCTCATTCTTTACAGCTTTACCATGTTCGTGAATTTCGGCATTTAAAGTAAAATGGCTTAGGTACTCTGCACCGGTAGCATAACGCCAGGTACCAGATACTTTATACATATCCCCAATTTTTACAGCTTTGCCAAAAACACCTCCGCTACCTCCTAAAACAGGAGCTTTAGAACTTTGAAATATTTCGCTTGCCGCTTGCGGTTTTAGATTTCCAATAAAATAATTGGCACCACTACAAAGTGTAAGTGTCCAACCCAGGCTACCATCAATTCTTGCCAGTTCCTGAAGCCTGGAAAGTCCTTCAGAAAGCGAAAGTTCAAGTCCTCCGTAATTTTTGGGTACCCAAATGTTCCAAAGATTCTCTTTGGCCAGCCAGTTTAAAACTTTTTCCGGAAAAATGTCTTTCCCTAAACACAATTTGGTAAGCTCTTGGTGCGGTTGTATCATGAAACAAAAATTTAGAAAATTAAATTCATATTCTTTAAAATGGATTGCAAATTATAGGGTTGTTTATTATGCTGCTAATTGCGCCTGCTTCGTTTTAACAATTTTTCGCCATTTAAAATAGCCCGAAGTTCCTACAATAAACAAGAAAACTGTTAATGCTGCATACACATATAAGTCTTTATAAATAAGCAATGGGATAGAAATAATATTGCTAATATTCAGGAAAATCCAGTTCTCCATTTTTCTTTTGGCCATGAGCCACATGCCTGCCCAGGCAAATGCACTCACCCAGGCGTCCCAAAAAGGAACATCAGAATTGGTATAAAAACGCAGCCAATAACTCATTAAGCTAAAACAGCCTATAACAATTCCTATGGCTTTTACATATTCTAATTTACTGGCGTAAGAAATTGGGGTTTCCTCCTTTTGGCGGCCAAATTTCCAAAAAAACCAGCCATAGATACTCATCACCAAATAATAAAGGCTTAAAAGAATATCGGCATATAATTTTGACTGGTAAAGAACATAGAGGCCTATTAGGATAGAGGCAATTCCGAATAAATAATTATGGATAATGTTTTTTCTTGCCAACAGTACCTGCACCACTCCAAAAGTAGTCCCCAAAGCTTGCAACCAAACAATTTTTGTAAAGAAATCCTCTATCATGGTAATTTAATTTTACAATGAAATGAGGTGGTGAGATAACTAAAATTGCAGAAATACAATATCAGCATTGAAAAATCCCTTCGCTGGCATTATCCAGATCAGGTTCAGAGTATAATACATCTGGGACAAAGCCCAAAGAAACATTTTAGAAAATGAATCTTGATTCGAGAAAAAAATTAATCTCAAATGTCGAGTAAAACTCCCTGGGTATCATCTCAGCCTGCCTTAAAGCAAGCACCCCATTTCAGGCACAAAGCTATAGCTTATTTATGAAGATTTAGTAGTATTTGTGGTTAAATAAATATAGAATTTCGTCAGAGTTTATACAGACAATAAATAGCTTATTAAATAGCCTTCCAAGCTTCTTAATTTATACACCCGGAAGTCTAACTTCCTATTCGAGTATAATAAATTCCGATCGGCGGTTTTCCTGATGTTTTTCTTTACTACAGTTCACTCCGTTTTTACATTCATTTAAAAGCCTCTCTTCTCCATATCCTTTTGCCTTTAACCTATTTGCATCAATATTGTTTTCAATAAGATATTCCATGGTAGACTTCGCCCTTCTCTCAGACAGCTTTTTATTATAGGCATCAGACCCCCTACTATCAGTATGCGATCTAATCTCAATTTTTAACTTTGGATACTTTTGCATAACGGCAAGAAGCTTCTCAAGTTCTACACGGGCATCTTTTCTTATATTCCATTTATCAAAATCGAATAAAATATGCTTAATATTTAGCACCTTGCTAATATCGGTTCCCGGAACTAATGCCAGGCTGTTACGCTTCAACTGAAAATCGATTTTTTGGGATTCTCTTTTTGCTTCACTTGTATACTCCCTGGCATCAAAGTTTTCCTTTTCGGCACGAAGCCTATAAGAATTAAAATAATTAGTTACCACACTATAATTCCCTTCACTATCGGTTTCTACCAATTTATAGACACTATCATCATCTTTATATAGGGTGATGGTAGCATGGGGAATAGGCTTCATTGTTCCTTCTTCCTTTACCTGCCCTGTAATAGTAGCTTTATAAAAATTTACTATTTCTGAGTTTTCCTTAAGAAAATAGATATCAGCATAAGCAAAATCTCCATTATTTGTACGATTGGAACTAAAAAAACCGTTTTTGGTTTGGGTATCAACACCAAACGAAAAGTCATCGGCATAAGAATTAATTGGTTCCCCAACATTCAATAAATCTCCAAAGCCAGGGTTTTCTATCTTAATATAGAAAACGTCCAATCCTCCCAATCCGAAATGCCCGTCAGATGAAAAATATAACTCGTTGTTTTTAGACACAAAAGGAAAAGTCTCTTTACCTTCTGTATTAATTTTTGCACCTAAATTCTCGGGCTCTCCCAACTCACCTGTTTTTAGGATTGCCACCCTATATAAATCTGAATTGCCAAAACCTCCGGGACGATTAGATGAGAAATAAAGGTATTTTTCCTCACTATCCAGTGCCGGATGCGCCGTAGAAAAGGCATCACTATTTATAGCCAAATCTTCGGGCTCCTGCCATTTACCATCCTTTTTTCTTGTTCTATAAATCTTTAAATATTTACTCTCCGATTTATTTTTGGCATCTGCATTGTTTTTTGTGAAGTACATGGTTTCGCCATCTTTACTTATCACTGCAGAAGATTCATGGAATTTCCCGGAAATACCTCTTTTTAATTTTTTGGGCTTATTTAATACCGAATCTTTGTTAATCGCTACCGAGTAAAGATTAAGAAAGCTAAGTCCGTCCCAGGCACTTTTTCTCTTTACAAAAACCCCGGTATCCCTGGTAGAGGCATAGATTAAATCTCCATCCTGATAGAAATGCCCAAACTCAATTCCACCAGAATTAATTTTGTTTAATTTTTTGATACGATACCTATCAGAATTCTTATCTATTAATTCTAAATAATCTTCAGCACTAAGTTCGACGCTAGAAGACTGTGCCCCGCCATTTTTACTTTTAAACAAATTATAATAATGCTTCGCTTTCTCATCATTCCCGGTTGCTTTTAAAGCCTGGGCATACCGCCTTAGATAGGATGTTTCCTGATCTTCTTCAAAATCAAACAACCTTTCATACCAGCTAACGGCATCATCGTAAGCTGCATTGAAATAATAAGAGTCCCCCAGTCTTTGAAAAAGTTCTTCAGACTCAAACCCCTTTTCAGCAACCTCCAAATAAATGTCGCGGGCATTAATATATTCATATTCATTAAAAGCTTCATTAGCCTTATCCAGTTTCGCCTCCTGGGCCATTACCGTGGAAGTTGAACACAAAAAGAAAAATATATACAGGTATTGAAAATTCTTAATCATAAAGTGGGCTATTAACTAATTAAAAGAATCTTGGGTTAACACTATTACGCACGCGTGTTCCTAATTCAAATCTTAGAAAGATCTCATGAGAGCCGGAGTTATACCGTTGTAAAGGCGTAGTGTCATAATCGTAAGCATAACCAATCATAATATTATCTGAAACATTAAATCCGGCAAGAGCACCTATAGCAGCATCCCAGCGGTAGGAAGCTCCCAGGCTAAAACGATTATAAAGTTGGAAATTGGCTGAAACATCTACGGCCAAAGGCGCCCCTGAAACCGCTTTAACCAAAAAAGCAGGTTTTAATTTTAAATCCTGATTTAAGTTAAAAACATAGCCTCCAATGGCATAAAAATGTAATTTCTCTGTAGCTGTTGAAACAGCGATTTCATCATAATGTTCGGTTTCAAGCATATTTGGGGTTGAAACTCCAAAATACCACTTCTTTGAGTGTAGGTAAAAACCAATTCCTACTACCGGAGAAGTAAGGTTTCTATTTATAAGGTTCACGTCGTTTGGATTTTCGATATCCAATTTGTTAACATCAAGGCTAAACATATTGATACCTGCTTTTAAGCCGAAAGAAAGTTTTGTTTCCGGATTAAAAACGGGAATTGAATAAGAGAAATCGGCGGTTAGAATATCTTCCGAAGAAGGCCCAATACGATCACTAATAAAACTTAGCCCTACCCCTACTCGTTTAATTCCAATTGGTGAATTAACAGAAAAGTTAAGAGTTTCTGGAGCTCCTTCAAGCCCTACCCATTGGTTACGGTACATCCCAAATGTACTCAACATACCCCTGCTACCGGCATAACCCGGATTAATACTAACCGTATTATACATATACTGGCTATATTGAGAATCTTGCTGGGCATTTACCTCCTGGAGGCAAACAACAATACTACACAGTAAGAAAAAAAGTGCTCTTTTAATATTTATTCCCATTCTATTTTTTTTACTCGATAATTGAGGTTTAATTGTTTCGAAGCCTGCCTCGAAACCACAAATAATTTCCTGGCCAATCTCCCGGAAACTTCTCCCGGGATATCCATTAATTAGTTAGCATTTAGGTATAAATAACCTGCCTTTTTAAAGGTGTCTATTTCTTGGTTCCCTACTGAATAATCAAATTTGAGTATGTAGAAATAAGTACCTGAAGGCAATTGTTCATTTCCATTAACATTAAGTCTTCCGCGGGAATAGCCATCAAACAAATCTCCCTGTTCCCCATAATTATCGGTTTCAAAAACCTTCACACCCCATCTGTTATAAACTTCTACTGTAATATTCTCTGTACATGTATTAGAAGCTCCAGAGGTTATAGAGAAATAATCGTTAACTCCATCGCCATTTGGAGTAACTGCATTATAAACTGCAATTTGACACGGAATTACACTTACTTCATTGATTCTTGCCAGGGTAAAAACGCCAAATTTATCTACCATGGTAGAAACAGTTTGATTGGCATTATTAACTATTCCTCCTTCATCTACCCATCTATTCTCCATTTCATCCCATCTTACAATATGAATTGCTTCTTCCCGGGGTGTGGCCAGAATCTCTGAAGGTGTGGTTTCATCGTTCCACGAAAGACTGATGAATGTTTCTTCTGAATCGCCAATATTCTCTATAGTCCAATACTCGTTCTTATTAATTATTTCCACGAATTCTGAACGTAAATCGTGTGGATATAAAGCATTGCTATTCTCCAGGTAGTATTTAGCTTCTACAATACTGTTGGTATTTTCCATTTCGGCTGTACCTGCAAATCGGTAAAAGCCTTCATCCCCAATTGGAAACTTAAAATCTTCGGTTCCATAATGAATTACATGACCATCTACATGACTGGCATTAGAGGTATTGGTATGGCCTGCAGTTTCGCCAAAAGTGAAGCTTCCACCGTAATTATCATTATCTACAATACCCTGAAAAAAATTGGACTCCCCGGCTATGTGTATATCGCCAGATAATTGGAAGGGAGCAGCCTCACTGTTATTCTCAAAAATGGCATTGTAAAAATAACTTGCTTCCCCTCCAGAAATTTGCTGTGGATTATTCCCGGTAAACCGGGTCTTACCGGTTTCACCATAAAAATCTACAACACCATCATTGTTAAAATGACTGTAGATAAATGATTCGCCATCGTTATAAAACTCAGCAGATTCTAAGTTGTTAAAACGCTCTACTGTTGAAAACTCAGTACCCTCACTTACGTAGAGTGTTCCTTTGTTGCTTGTTTGAGCAATAACCGCCAAAGGAAAGACAAGTATTATAAGTATTAATAAGCGCATAGTTTAAGGTAGATTAATATTAAAAATATGCCCGCCATTGATACCAGGCACATTAGATATTCAAATTCTTTATTTTTTGCTATTCTATTTTTCATTGTTTGAAAAAACATTCAGCATCCAAAAGCTCCGGTCCCCATTAGCTTCATTCTAAGTCCAGACGGGTTGATCTCTACATTTATATTCATAAGTTATAGAGAACAGGAGCAATAGATATATCTATGTTGTTTTTTTATTACTACGGGCAGCATATAGCCTATGTATATAAAATCGGCTATTCCAGATATTAAAAATGTGGTATCTCTTACATTACTCAAGAGAGAGATATTCTTCCAATATTCGTAAAAACCCTTAGCCATACATATGTGCTTTAGAATATTCATTAGTTTCTTGCTTTTGAAGGCAACATAGGATTGGTGATTATTAAACAGGGTGTCTTATTTTTCCCACTACCGTAGCCTGTCATGGTTGTAGCTCCTACTACGTTTTGTGTTCCAACAATAGTATTTGTACCTGTGGAGTTCCATGGTATATTATTAAATTCGTTATCATTGATTAAAACCAAAGGAAACAACGGACCTCCCGAAACTTTACTTGCATAGAGGGCTACCGAGCCAGTAGGACCTATAACCACCCGTATAAGAGGGGCTGATGCACTTCCTGTCATTTGCCATATATCTCCTTCTGTGTCCGTTTCAAATTCATCACCATCGGCAAAACGAACGTTGATTCCGGATGTATTTAAAGATTGAAATTCAAGTTCTTTCACAGCCAATTTGGTGCCGTTAATCTCCAGGTTAAATGAATTGTCCAGTGTATAAATATCAAACTGGAAACCGTAATTGGTAGCTGGTTGATTAAAAGTTACCGATTCTCCATCTGATAAGCTAAAACTCTCCCCTTCAACATCTTCCAGGCACCATCCCGTATCACATCCGCCCATACTTTCGGGAAGAGAAGCATCTTTAACCAGGACCAATATTTCGATTAATTCACTTTCACAACCCCCTTCGCTCTGACTTAAATAATAGGTATTGTAACCCGGTGTAGAGGTATCAGGAATTATCGGTGAACCTCCTTCGTTCAGATACCAGGTAAGAGTATATCCGGGATCAGTAATATTACTTGTTAGAATAGTTTCCCCCTGACAAACTTCAATATAACCGGCTTCCGGCACGTTAGGAGCATTAGGCTGTGAGGCTATATTTATTGAAGAACTATTGTTCCCAAGGTTTTCCGGAGGCTCTATATTACTCCCTGAACCATTAAATTCTACTTGTGCTGTATTGGTATAACCGGAAGAAACCCCATCTATGGTAAACATAATTGGCGGTGCAGACCTTCCTGAGCCTAAAGTACCAGTGCCATTTAAAGTAAATGTATGAATATTACCATTACTACTATGCGTCCAACCGGTACTGTTATTGGTAAGTGTTGCACCTGCCGGTATTTCATCAGTCACTACCACATCATTGGTACTGCTATAGTTCAAATCTTCCGTTCCTAAGTTAGAAACCCTTATAATAAAATCATTACCATTGGTAGCATCCAAACACTGCTGATCGGCATCTTTTTTTATGGTTAAATCCACACCCTCTGCTATAACAGGGGTGTTTACAGTAGAAGTATTATTAGCCAAATCGGGATCGGTAACTTCATTATTACCAATATTGACCGTGTTTTGTAGTAAATTCCCAGTGGGAATTTCGTTCAAAATAGCTTTTACCGTAATAGTTCCGGTGCTGTTTGCCGGTAAACCTACGGTTCCGTTAAAATTCCCGGAAGTTATAGGTGCTCCAGAAGTAGGTGTAGGTAAATTGGCATTGGTGAAACCACTATGACTAATATCTGTAATATTAAGCATCCCGTTGGGAATAGGATTTCCTTCTCCATCAGTAAGTTGGTCTTCTATATTAATAGTTGAAATTGCTGCCGGGGTATCATTGGTAACCTCTATTATATAGGTAATTTCATTTTCATTACCCGAACCGGCAACAGAACGCAACACATTCTTATCTGCCAATTTATTCACCCTCAAATTCCCTGGGGTTGTAACCAAAAGGTTTCGAATTTCGTGATAGTTGAACCCACCGCCTGTAGAAGCTGCGAAGCCCAATTTTAATAACTCTGGTGGAATATCTGAAGTAGTATAATTAATCAATTCTGTAAAAACATCTCCTTGAGTTGTTGCCCAGCGTACGGTAATGTTATAAGTACTATTTCCAGTAGGAGTTATTTGAACTTGAATTCGACGATAAAAGTTGGCATAGCTTGGCCGAGAGCCTACCGTAGTATTATAGTCAACTACATCATCTTGAGCATTTCCTTGCTCATTAAGAGCATCGACAATATTGCCATTACCTAAAATTGTTACTCCATCTAAATATTTATTAGTGTTAGGATCATCTGGATTCGCAGAAGTAGTTGGCCCTCTAAGTGCTACAGAATTGGGACTCAGCTGTGATGACCCTCCGTTTTTTCCTTCAGAATTTCTTACATAGTTTCCATAAGCATCAAAACCAATGCCCACATAACCTCCAGTAAGACCAGGAGTTCTAGGGTTGGTAGCAGTATTGTTTGCATATCCCAAAGAACTTCCATAGGCACCTAAAGCAAAATTTCCAGGGCCGTAATTGGCGTCGAATAAAAAGACACTAAACCCATCTGCTCCATTATAGGTATTATCATCCTGGTCTCGCCACATTGTAAATTCAAAATCCACCAACACACCCAAAGTTGACGGAAAGGATTTATTGACATAGGCATAACCTTTTTGGCTCTCCGAAGCTTCCGTTAAACGCAACCAACCAGCATTTACAGGGTCAGACACACCTGATGTTAGATAAGCTTCATCACCCAGGATGACATCGGGAGAACCACTGCCCTTAAAGTCATCTGTAATGGTAAACTGTGCTGAAACCTTAAAAGTGGCGAGCAAAAAAACAATACCAGTAATTAGTATATGTATTATGTTTTTCAAATTGTTAATTTTAAAATTTGACTTTAAATTTCTGGTTTCAAACAAACCTACAAGACTTTTAAAACCTTGTAGGTTCTATCTTGTACTACTATTTAACCACAAATACAATGTTCATAAAGGATGCTGCACTGTTTGTAGAGCTTATAATATCATAAGTTAGTACACCATTGCCATCTACACTTACATTTGCAAACACAGTAGTATCGTAATAAGTAATATGATATTCCAACTCGTTAGCCGGTAAAGTTGGGATTGCTGCTGAAGCACCTGCACTGCTAACCATTGGCGAGCCAAATTGATTCACATATTCCTGGTGTAGATTACGTGTAAAGCTTGTACCTTGAGTCGAAGTATCAAAAACTACACTTGGCATATAGAAAAACTTTGGCATTGCAGACTTCACTTGCCTTAAAGTACCATCAGCTTCTGCAACTACCAATTGATCGTTAGCAGTACCCGGTTGCAAGCCTGCTACTGCCAATGTGTTTGTTGCATCGGTCGTAATGCTTGTAGGCTCAATTAGAGCTCCTCCTAATTTAATATCTAAGGCAGATTTCGTCAATCCATTTTTGGCTTCCAGGATTTCACCCACTCCAGATTTATCTATCCAGGTTACATTTCCTGTAGCATCGGTAGCCATTATTTGATCATTACCTACGCCTTGTATTTTATTTGTAGTAACCGCTCCATCGGCTAGTTTAGCTGTAGAAATCCCAGCATCTGCTACTTGTATTCCGGCATCTGCCAACAATTTCGAAAGTCCGTCTGTCCCGCTTATAAACTCCAGACCTCCATCAAGACTTAAATCTCCTTCACTGGTATTTACTGTGGCCAACAACTCCTCAATTGCAGTCTGAACATTTGTTGCTGTCAATATATTGGTCGTATTATCGAAGGAAACTGCACTTGCATTGGTATCGATAGTTGTAATAGTATTCCCAGAAGCATCAGTAAAAGTATAAACTCCATCGGTTACACTTACCGAAGTAGTATTGGCATCAATAATTACCTCCGTACCATCTACGGTGGTGTGGGTATAAGTACCGTTGCCATTAGCAACTAAAACATCGGTAGTATTATCCAGGTTAGACTGAATTTCATCTAAAGCATCCTGTACATTAGTAGAGGTTAAACCTGAATTGGTATTGTCATAACCAGAAGCACTTGCATTGGTATCGATAGTTGTAATAGTATTCCCAGAAGCATCAGTAAAAGTATACACCCCATCGGTTACACTTACCGAAGTAGTATTGGCATCAATAATTACCGCTGTACCGTCTACTGCGGTGTGGGTATAAGTGCCGTTATTGTTATCAACTAATACATCAGACTCGTTTCCAATAATGCTTAAAATTTCATCATAGATCGCTCCCTGGTT
>NZ_JAEHNY010000016.1:59476-69784 GCF_016236975.1 Salegentibacter maritimus | reverse complement strand
AGAATTTTAGCTAAACCTAAGCTATTTTCTTTAACCAGTGTTGGCAGCTGTAGCGACACGTCCGAGTAAGCACGAAAGATTTGCCGCTCACCTTTTTTAATTCTTCTTCTTAGTCAGTCTTATTCTTGTGGATTTTTAGGGTTTGAGTGAGTATTTCTCTTCTAATTTTCTAGAGCAAGAGTGGGGATTGTATTTCTCTTTTTTTATTATGATCACCTTCTAAAAACTCTATTTAATTCCACAATTTTAGTCCGACAGAGTGAGCTTTTTTTCTTTTTTACTAAAATCAATCTTTTAGTTCCTTTTTTATAAGTCCACGTAACAGTGAGTTTTTCTTATTAAAGTTCTCTTTTTCTGTCCGGAGCTATTGCAGCCAACGGTCTCGGTTATCGCCAGTTGGCGGAGTAAGGGACGCGGATTTGTCGGCTTAGTATTGGTTCGTTGGTCAAGTTAATTATTTTCTTTCTAACGCTGCCGCTTATTGGCGATGAACCGTTGTTGCCCACAGTTATTTACCTTTTTTTGGAGAAGGGGGCGGTTTTGTGCCGGATCTTGATATTGTTGGTTTTGGTTTATTTGAGCTATTTTTCGATTCTCCTTTTTGTCCTCCATTTTTATTGTTAGAACCTTTAGGTGCTTGTTTATTCATCTTCTTTTAAGTTTGCTAATTCGATTATTATTTCTTCTTTTTTTAAAGATAAGTATACTTCTGCAATTTCATAAAGGAGTTCTGAGTCTCCGTAATTATAGACTGCAACGTCAGAAAGTCTTATTTCTGAAATATTATCGTTCTCTGAAAATGATTTTACCCAACCATGATAAGTTAATTGGTTTTTAATATCTCTTAGGTATATGAATTCAACTTCCTTAGAATTTAAAAACATTGAATAAAGATTCTCGTCACCGTATTTACCTGAAATTCCAAGTTGGTTTGCCAGCTTATTAATTATTTTGTTGTTTTCAATTTTAGCAGCAATAAATGCTACTAAAATTGATATAATAGATGCCCATATTACTTCACGATATGGAATAGATGTGGCATCGTTTAGGTTATCCCAGATTGTTAAGTTAGCAATGTCGAATATGGAAATTAAGTTCAAAAGATTAATTATAATCTGAAGAATCAAATAAGTTATAATTCCAAATAATACTGAATAAAGTGTAAAACGAAAACTGCTCCATTCTTTATGCAGGATTAATTTTCCAAAAGTTAGAGTAGATAAGACTCCTGGAATTAATATTATAATTAGCTTTATTGTGAGTTCGGACATTTCTTAATAATTGTGGGCAACGGTCTCGGTTATCGCCAGTTGGCGGGGTAAGGGACGCGGCTTTGTCGGCTTAGTATTGGTTTGTTGGTCAAGTTAATTATTTTCTTTCTAACGGTGCCGCTTATTGGCGATTAACCGTTGTTGGCAGCTGTTTTAAAAGTAGGCTAATTTTTAGAAAATCTTTTCTCAATCCAAGAACTGTTGATGTAATCTATAGTTAAGTTCATTTCTTTAACTAACCTTTGTATTTGTGGAATTTCAGAAGTATTTCTTTCCTGAACCCAATCTGAAAGAATTCTTTTTGTTACTGGATAATATTCTGGAAATCTTCTTAATTCGTAAATTATTGCAATTTGTCTATCAAGCATAGCACTGCCATTTGCACCAGCAAAATGATCAATCAATTCGTGATAAGTTTTAAATCTTTTATCCTTATTTTGTTTTTTTTGAGCTCGGGTGAAATTAATAATAGGTTGAATAATAGAAATATATATAGCGATTATTGCAAGTGTAATTCCAATTAACTCAAATAAGCCTTGATTATTTTGATAATATTCCTCCATTTGAAATTTAATAAACTCTAATTTCATCTAACACTTTACTCAATTCTTCTTTTTGGTGTAAGAATTTATCCGTGAAACAATTTTCTATTTCTTCTTTAATTTCATTTTTAACAGTTCTATGAATTCTTCCTTCTTGTTTTAATTCGGCAATTAAACCGTCCATTCCATTTTGTACTTTATAAATATCAGAATTCTTATTTCCTTCTTTTAAAATTGTCACAAACGATTCAACATCATTCAAGGTATATTGTTCGTGGTAAGGATGGTTCTTTAATCTTCTATAATCATAGATATCCGTAAAACGTTCAAATCTTGAAATATTTAACTTTTTATCGATATTTTGTTTTATGTATTTATTCTTTGTGTCAATTTGCTCTTTTGTATAAGTTAAATCTTGAATCTTTTCGAGCAACATTTTATTTTTTCGACTGTTTAAAATAAGCATTCCGAGAATCAGAATGATAAACCAAAAAAGATTGATTTTATATTGTAAAATTTCGATTGACCATTTTATTGAAGAGGAGAAATCCAATCCTTTAATTATTCCAAATATTACGGTTATTATCCAAATTATAGTGGTTGCAATTAAGGTTGCTAGAATTTGTGTTTTTAATGAGTCATTTTTAAAAAAACTTCTAATTTTTTTATCCATTTATCTCGAATTATGATTTAAAATTGCTGCCAACGGTCTCGTATAACCGTCAGTTACGGGTTAATATGCGCTAATTTTCGGTTTGGCACTGCCGTTAGCAATTCCGAGTGGATTCGGACGTAGTCGAATCCGCCGTAATTGCGGTTATACATTGTTGCCCACAGTTTTTTATTCAATCCATTCATCAAATTCATATTTCATTCTCCAAATTCCATTTTGCTTTTCATAAATTCTAGTCATTCCGCCTGACCCAGGTCTAAATCGCACGTATGCTAAATTTAGTTCTTTATTAAAAATCGGTTTTGTGATATGAAGAAATGAATAGAAATCAATCATTTTATTTTCTTCATAATATTTTTCGGCAATTTTATTAATTGAATCCCATTGAATTTCGTCTTCTCTATATTTTTCTACGTCAATTACTTTAAAACCATTTTTTTCCAAACTTGAAATATCAAACTCTTTATTTTCGCTGAATTGTTTTCTCACAAAGTCAATATCATTAATTTTTAGAGTATCAGATATAAATTCAAAATGCGAGATTGTTCTGTTGGGATTTTTTGGGTCAATTGGTAATTGTGGTGGAACCATAGCAGGCAAATTTGAAATCAATTCTCTTTTATCAAATAACAGTCTAGATTTTGAACTGTCAGATAAGATTTGAGTAAGAAAATCAAGTTTGAATTCATCAGAAATTTCAATTTGATTTAATTCACGAGCTTGTGATTCCGATTTGTTGTTTTGTCTACAACTAATCACAATTAAAGTCAGAATTAATATTTTAAGTACTGTTTTTTTCAAATTGTGGGCAACGGTCTCGGCTATCGCCAGTTGCGGGAGTTGGGACGCGGAGTTGTCGGCTTATTTGTTTTATTTCTTGGTTTCTAAAATTACACTTTTTCGATAAAACCCGTTATTGGCGATGAGCCGTTGTTAGGCAAAGTATGAATTAGTAATATTCTATTTCTCTAACTAAAACAGTTAGCGGTTTATCATTTTTAAAGGAAAACTTTTTTATCCAATTACCATTTGAATCAAATTTATATTCATTCTGCCAAATATCTATCGTATCGTTTTGCTCGATTCTCATATGTGCTATTAAATCACCATTTAAATTGAATTTTTGAACAGTTGTTATACTATATTCTGATTTTGGCGGAATCCATCTTTCTTCTATCTCTACATTATTTTTATAAATCTTTTGAACTATGGTATTGGTTGAAGAGTTTTCTAATTCGCTAGGATAGCTATTCTTGAAATGTTCAAATATTACTTCATCTTCTGTCGTGCCCCATTTTCTAAATTCTTTAATTCTCTCTTTAACGAGCCTATTGTTTTCGTAAGTTCTTTCTGTTATTCTGTACGGGGTTTCCGTATCTTGATATTCAATTTGTTTAATTGGATTTTGATTTTTATCAAATTTTGAGACATAAATAGCAGCAATTGTATCTTCTAAGAAATCTGTTCTTTTAATAGTTCTCTTTTTTGTCCTATCGAACTTCATTATACGTTCATATTTATCACTTTTAATTATGACTTTTGATAAACTATCATTTTCATTATAGAAATACTCATATGTAATTTTTGATCCTTTTCCATAATTGTCGGTTTCTTCTAATTTTATCAATTTATTGTCTTGATCATATTTATAGTCAGAGTAGTTTATCACGTTTCCATTACTCAAAAATTCTTTTGAAGTAACTAAATTTCCATTCTGATTATATTCGAGTAGTTCGTTTCTATCTAAAGACCGAGAATTTACTTTTTGACCAATTTTAAAAGTGTCATTAACTTGAACTAATTCATAAAGTTGGGACTTCACTTTTTTTACTTTGCCATTTAAATTTACCTGGGTTAAATCATTTTTTTGAATAACTTTTTTACCGCAGGAAAATCCTATTGTCAGAATTATTAATATGGAAAAAAATCTAGCTTTCATATTTTGCCTAACGGTCTCGTATAAGAATAGTAGCGGATTTCCAAGCACTTATTTTTCGATTAAACACAGACCTTTTTTATATTTACTCACTTTCATTTTAACGATTAAACCGCTATTATTTTTATACAATGTTGTACGCTGGCTTTTTTTCATTCAGTTCGTTTTTATCAGCGTTGGAAAAGACATACTCTTTTGCAGTTTTTGGTGAAGCGTTGGCTTGTGCGAACTGCAAATGTGTATGGCTTTCAGGGTTGGCTTGTTTTATACCTTTTTCAATAAGTTGTCCTAATGAATTTGCTATGTGCCACATTAATACTGGTGGAACAGCATTTCCAATTGCTCGATATTGTCTAGCATCAGAAACAGAATCCAATTTAAAATTGTCAGGAAAAGATTGAATGTTTGCTGCTTCCCTTGGTGTGAATCTCCTGTATTTACCGTCAATTTTTAAAACAGGGTCAGTACTGTTCAGGCTGACCTTTGCAAGATGCGAACTAATTGTATTGCATGGTTCTTCCAAGTTTTGGTCTCTTCCTTTATTCATTTTCTTTTGTACTCTCATCATTCCATCAACCGCACGTTGGCTAAAGAACCATTTTTCATCCTTATTAGCTTTTTTGTCAACTACCTCTTTCAATTTAACTTTTGAGCCGTTCAAAGTGGTTGGTTTGGGAAAATTAAAATAAACGAAGTCCTCATAATTCTTGAACCCAATTATAAAAACTCGTTCTCGCTTTTGTGGAACACCATATTCTGACGCATTAAAAAGCTGATATTTTAGGTAATAACCAGCATTTTCAAACTCTTTGATTATCATTGGAAACGCTTTCTTTTTATTGGCAGACAAAATTCCTTTTACATTTTCTGCGATAAAGAATCTAGGCTGTTTCTTTTCAAGAATTTTGACCATTTCAAAGAATAGCATACCTCTTTCGTCTTTATAACCTAATCTTGGCGGATTTTGTGCACTAATTGAAAACGATTGGCAAGGAAAACCACCCAAAAGAATATCGTGTTCGGGAATTTCTGCCATTGAAACATCCTTGATGTCTTTAGTGATACATTTATGTTCAAAGTTGTCATTGTAAATTTCTGTAGCATATTTATCAAAGTCGTTAGCATATACTACCTCGAATGGCAGGGAAGGGTAATTTTTATTCAAATAACTGAAATTACCAGTTAGACCTAAATCCATACCGCCACAACCACAAAAAAATGATGCAGCCCTTAATTTCTTATTTCCATTAACTCTTGCCATTGTCCAGATTCTTTTGAAAATTCTACTACTAAATTTTTATCAACTTTTAAGTTGCCTTTTTCATATTCCTTTACAGGATTATTAATGATAAATATGTTTTTTCCAGAGTCATTAATGACCAAATAATAAACATAGTAATTGTCACCTAGTGTTTCAGCTGTATCCCATTCGTTGGGGGTCAACTTAAATCGATTGCTATTGATGGCTTTTCTCGATTTTGTAGTTTTAACCTCTATATATCTTTTCTTTTTCTCAATCTCGATACTTTGTAAATCATATCCAACTCCTAATGGTGTTGGAATTTTATTTATCAAATGTTGTCTGTTTGAACCTTCTTTGGTTCGTAGGTATTCGTGAGCTAATACTAAAGTTTCTCCGTAGTCTCCAAAAATTTTGGTTGGAACTTTAGCATCTCCAGTCATTCTAGAATAATACTCTTGAATCAAAGCGGAAATGCTTTCAACTTCATTAGAATCTAATTGAGGTTTAAATTCTTCTATTTCATCAAAGCTGTTAACAAAATCAAACCATAATTCTTCAAGAGAACTAACCTCAGGATTTGTAATTGATTCTTTATCATAAAATTGGTCATACTCATTAAACCAAACCGAGTTTCTCAAATGAAAATTGATAGCTTCTTTATTTTCATCATTTAGATAATAATAGTAGCCAGTACCTTTATGCTGTAACAAATTTGCCAACACCATATAATCTAAAATATCTCCAGCATAGCGATACACATCACCTCTGGATGGATAAGTTCCAGTTCTAGAGTTTTTTAGTTGCTCATACTTGTGTTCATATTCAATCTTTTGATTTCTGTTGGACAAAATTAGTTCAGCAACTTCTTTTGGGTGTCTGCCATCTCGGGTAACTCTTAAATCAAAATATGCACATTGAGTTAATTCTTCTGCGGTGAAACTAAAAGGTTTGCCTAATATTTTTTCTCCTTCAATAAGAAGTTGTAAGATGAATTGGCAAGGTTTGAATCGTACTCCAGCTTCAATTTGTTTAATTACATTTTGAGGTTTTATATGTCCTCCTGGATATTGAAAACTGAACAAGAAGTAATTAAAAAATTCATCCAAATATTGATTATTGGCTAATCTCTTTGCAGTTAATCCAGGATATTGTTTTCCGTTCGATTCTTGAATAAAACCAAACAATGCGGAGATTTCAGTTCTCCAATTGTCAATTGTTTTTTGAGTAGATGTGGCATTTTTCTTGAAGCTAAAAAGAACTTTATTTAATTCATCTCTAAATACTTCTTTGTTCAATATTGGCATTTCCGAAATAGAAGTTGCAACATAAAGTAAAACCTCTTCAACATCATTTTTGAAGCGAGGTCTAACGTGATGTAACCTAAAGAAATATTCGTCAGGAATTTTATATTTTAAAGGCTTACTCATAAATATTTTTTGATTTTTAAAGCTATTTCTTTAGCTAATAATGGTGGTACAGCATTACCTACTTGCTTGTATTGACTTGTTTTGCTACCACAAAAAATGAATTCGTCACGGAATGATTGAATTCTAGCACTTTCCCTAACCGTAGGAACACGATTAAATTCATAATGAAAATGATGTCTGTGACCAGTATCTATGGTAAAACTCGGCTTTTTGCTATTAAGTCTAGTCCAAGCGATATTTACTTTTCTCGTTTCGTGAAGTTCTTTTGGTAAGTCTTTGTAATTACCTCCATCTGGAACCATAGCAATAATTTCAACCGTTTTTTCATTATGGTTTGTGATTTGATGATTGAAAACTACCTTGTTTCCATTTCTCATTTCTCTTTGGAAAACACTTTTTGGATTAATGGGGTATTGACATCCATCTTCTAAACTATTTTTTGGCAAGTCGGAAATGGCTTCTTCAGACGTGATTTTATTATCAGTTGTAGTTGGTTTCGGAAATTCAAACTCCAAGCTATCTTTTAAGCCAACAAAAAAAGCTCTCCTTCTATTCTGAGGTACGGCAAAATCAGATGCTAATAGTTTATTATAAGTTATTTTATATCCGATATCTTCAAAGTCTTTTAAAATTTGATTTTTGATAGCACCATTTCCCATTGAAAGTATGTTAGGAACATTTTCCATAACAAATGCTTTGGGTTTAAAATAATCTACAAATCGAAGAAAGGATTTGTAAAGTTGGTTTCGTTCATCATCAATGATTCTTTTTCCAGCAATAGAAAAACCTTGACAGGGTGGGCCGCCTATAATTAAATCGACACTTTCAATATCATATTTTGTCTTTATTTCTTGAGGGTCTAGGTTTAGCAAGTCAGCAATAATTCCTTTTGAATTTTTATGGTTATAGTTAAAAGTTTCAATTGCATCTTTCCAATGGTCTATTCCTAGAATTACGTTGTAATCCGCTTCAATAAATCCTTGAGAAAGACCTCCACAACCACAGAATAGGTCTATTACGTTATATTTTTTACTCATTACTAAAATTGAATTCTCCCTGTTTTGAGTTAGTAGTTCTTAAATAATTGGCTGTGTCTTCTGCCACAGCAAAAATGGATTCTGAACATTTATATTTAAAGGCTTCTCTTGCAAATTTGTCAGCAAAGAATAAATCCGTAACGGTCTGTAAGTCGGTTTTAAATAGTTCAGCCAACTTTTTCAGCTTTGATTTGCTAAATTTTTGACTTCCGTTTTCTATTCGACTAATGGCACTTGTGTTAATTCCGATTTTCGCACCGAATTCAGTTTGTGTCCATTCTCGTTTTTCCCTTTCCGTTTTTATGTAATGTCCGAAACTTGCCATTTTTATAATTTAATCAAATTATGATTTGACCTATTTTTAGCAAATGTAAAAATAATTTTCTGTTTTTGCATCAAGTTCTAATGATTTTTATTTCTGGGTGGTAGTGGGGAAGGGCAAGCTCTTTTGGTTTTTAGCGTTGGATTTGTGTGTCGGAAAAACCAAATGTGCTTGACCGTGTGGTGGCTTTTTTCAGCTTGCGTACAACGTTAAGTGTATGAGCAGTTGGGGATTTCATACCCGAACTTTTCGGTTTATCACTGACCTTTGTTTTATGTTTATACTTTTGTTTTATCACTTTCGCCCCAATTGCTTATACACATTGTTGGCGGTTCGTTTTTTACTTCATTCGATAGTAAATTTCTCCTGTTTGAGATGCGTGTCTGCGTTTTATTAAAATCAATTCATTTAGTCTAATCCGTCCTTCCAAAACTTGCATTAAGTCCATTCCGTCCATTAAAATCATTGATTTAGTTATTGGACTTCCTGTTTCAGTACAATCTTTTGAGAATGGTCCGAGAGAAATGAAAAGTCCTAAAGTATTTTTCAACTTTCCTGAGATTTTCCCTCCAAATGTGTATAAATCAGCAGCATTAATTTCAGTTTTTTCCTGCCATTTTGCTTCTAGTAAGTAGTCACTATTGTCGAATGTAAATGCTCCATCGATTTGTTCGCCTGTAACTTTAAACGCTGATTTTGGGTCTAAATCAAAAAAGACGAATAGTTCGTTGAGAAATTTCTCAAATTGAAATCCTTTCTTCTGTGCATTTGGATTTGACGCAATTTCGTAAAAGTTCAGTTTTAACTCGTCTAATTTCTGTTGATATGAAATACTAGATTTTAATTTTTCCTGGTTAGTTTCTCGTCTTTCCTCTGCTTTTTTTAGTTCGGCAATTGTATCAAAATATCCTTTTGCTTGATTTCTTAATTTGGTAACTGATTCTTTGGCTTTTTTAATCTTCGTTTTTGAGTCATCCCAATATTCTAAGTGCGAAAAGTCATTTATATTTCCAACTTCTTGTACAAGTTTTAACAAGTCAGTTTGATACATATCTTGTCTTTTTACCATTCGGTCAATTAGTTGGGAAACGCTCTCGTATTTAGTGTTTTCATTCCAATCTATAGTTGATACAATTAGAGGATTTTCAAGTGTCAATTCGATAAATTGCCTTAAATCTTTCTTTCTCCAATAAATAGCAACTAATGCCTCTTTTAAGGCTAAAATCGCTGAAGCTGATATTTTTTTGTTTAAACTCAATTTTTTGTTTTAAATGACCGCCAACGTGTACGGTTATTGACAAGTTGCGGAGTAGGGAGTGCGTATTTGTCAGGGTAACCAGGTTTTGTTGGTGACTAAAATAATCAAATTCAGTTAATTTGCCCGCAATTTGCCATAACCGATGTTGCAAACTGTACTAATCCGATTTATTCTATCATGCTTTTTTAAAACAGTCTGCTTTACGCTCAGATTGATATTTTAATTTTAAGCACATTTAAAAACTTTACTTCACTTTTTTTGTTAAGATTATATTTTGCGCGCTGCTTGGATTAAATTTTTAGTTTTCGTTTAATTTTTATCCGTGCTTTTGCTTTTTTTCTTCTTTTCGGGATTTCTCTTGTGGAGTTTTTTTGCGTATTGCTTTTAAGTCCGCGAAGTGTTTTTTTTCTTTATTCTCTTTTTCTTTTAGATTTCAGAATCCTGGATTTTTTTCTTTCTAAATTTCAATTTTGGTTCTTTTAAATACGCAAAGATTAGTTTTTCTTCTTAGTTCCGATTTTTATGGTATTGTTTGCAACGTGTACGGTTATTGACAAGTTGCGGAGTAGGGAGTGCGTATTTGTCAGCGTAAACATTTT
>NZ_JAEHNY010000016.1:0-59426 GCF_016236975.1 Salegentibacter maritimus | reverse complement strand
CAACGGTTTTGGTTAAAGGAAGTAGCGTTTAGGGAAGAGCTAGCTTGTCGGTTTAACCAGGATTAATTTAGACTTCTAAAATATAGAATTTTAGCTAAACCCTAGCTATTTTCTTTAACCGATGTTACCAACTTTAGCGACACACCCGAGTAAGCAAGAGAGATTTGCCGTCCACCTTTTATAATTTTCTTCTTAGTCAGTCTTTTTCTTGTGAATTTTTAGGGTTTGAGCGAGCATTTATCTTCTAATTTTCTAGAGCCAGAGTGGGTAATGTATTATATTTTTTTGCTAAAATTACCTTCTAAAAGCTTTATTTAATTCTACGATTTTTAGTCCGCCAGACTGAGCTTTCGTTTTATTTTTTCTTCTCTTTTTACTAAAATCAATCTTTCAGCTTCACTTTTAAAAGTCCGCGTTCGAGTGAGTTTTTCTTATTAAAGCTCTCTTTCTCTGTCCGGAGCTATTGTTGGTAACGTAAAAGGTTATGATTCCGTTGCGTAGAAATTCGGCAGAATTTCGGAGTAGGAATTAGAACCGTGCAAGTACACAAAAACAATTGAATAAAAAACAACTAGCAATGGATTATAACCATTGTTGTACGTCTGTAAAAAAGGGCGTGCGTGAGGTACGAGGGCAAAAAAAAGAATAATTATTAAAAACTTAAAATATTATGAATATTAAAAAATACAAATACAATTACGACAATTATACAGCTAGTGTAGAATTTGAAGTGGATTTACATCTATTTGGAGAAAAGCAAGCAAAACAGACTTTAGATTTTTTCTCATGGGATGAAGAACCTGATTATGATAATAATCTTGTCGATGAAGTAATGTTGAAATACGCTCGAATGGCGATTATATTAGCTACTGAAAACAATCACAATACAAGAGGTGTGATTTCTGATTTTAACGAACAAGAAGGGTATTACAATGTAGACGGTAGTTTTGGCATCAAACTTTTATATGTTGAAGGGGTTCAAATCGAAGCAAGGTTATTAGAGTTAGAAGAGCCGTCCGAGTAAGTCGCCCTTTTTTATTGCGTACAACTCGTTATATCCTTCACAATATACTTATTTAATCAGAAATATTTCGGGATAAACGCAGGTTTTCATCACTTTTATCAGAATTTGATATGGCTTTTAAACTCACATCTAACGGACTCTTAATCTTCATCAGGTCTTTCTGGGTAACATGCGTATAAATCATAGTGGTTTCTGGTTTAGAATGTCCTAGTAAACTCTGTATATGCCGTAAATCTATTCCGTTTTCTAACATATGGGTGGCAAACGAATGCCGTAAAGTATGTGGCGTTACCCTTTTCTTAATATGAGCTAATTTGCAAGCATGATGCAAGGCCGCTCTTATACTCGAAGAACTGTAAGGACCGCCCTGCGGACTCTCTACAAAATAAGTTCTGGGCCGGTAGGTGCCCAGGTAGTTTAAAAGTAGCGGAATAAAACTTTCGGCCATAATTACTACCCGGTCTTTTCGGCCTTTTCCTGAACGTATGGTAATTTGTCTACGGTCTATATCTATATCTTTTTGCTGTAGGTTAATAGTTTCCCCAACTCTAAGCCCCGAAGAATATAACAAGGCAAAAACTGCCCGGTGCTTTAAATTTCTTGTGGCTCTTAAAAGGTCTATCACTTCTTCTTTAGAAAGCACTACCGGTAAATATTTGCTTTTTCTAGGACTCGAAATTTGCTCAGCTTCTAATTCGGGAAAACGATGTAAGGTGGCAAAATGCTTTAAAGCACTTACACATTGCCGGTGTGTACTGATAGCGTAATTTTTCCCGGCAATTTCTTTTTCAATAAAAAGCTCAATGCTACGATTGGTAATGGTATCTAAATTGTCTTTTTGAAATTCTAGAAACCGTTGTACAAAGGTGTTGTAGGTTTTTAAGGTACTTTTGCTTAATCGCTGTCCCAGCAAATAATTCTTAAATTCCTCCAGGATATCCAATTGTTGGGCATTTAAATTTGAAATTTTTTCCTCAGGCGCTGCTATTGCCGTTACTTTAAGATTTTTTAAGGCCGAATAATCTATAATAGACCCTATTTTTTTTAAATTATAATAAATACGTTTTTTATTGTTGACTGAATATGGTAAATAAAAGCAAGAATAGGTGCGGGACCAGCGCATGCCTGCCATATTTTTAATGAACTCATTGAGCTCAAAATCAAATTTGTAAGTGATTCCAATTTGTAGTTCGTCTCTATGGTGAAACGGAAAAAGCCTAATAGTTCTCATAAGTCTATTTTAAACAAATAAGAAACTAAATTAGTTGGGTGAAAACCCTGAAAATTACGAAGAAAACTTAGCGAAAAAGGTCTTTATATTCCATGAAAAAGTCCTCCATTTTCTCCATGTTATCATTTAAGAACTTCATGGCTTCAGGCCATTGGTTTCGGTTATGTATGCTAACATTATCTAGTTGCACATATACCCGGGAAATTACTTTTCCTTCCGGAAGTTCATAGGCTTCGTCAAAAATTGCTTCAGGTAAATATTCAGAAAGTAGAATATTTTTTAAAGAGAGCAGCTTTTCGAAATAATAGGCTCTAATTAGTGGGTCTTCATCCAAAACATCTATAGAAACCTGGGCAAATTTTCGGTGAAAAGTAAATTTTAGCTGAAGTTCTTTTATGCCGGTATTATAAAGTACCCATTTTCTTCGGAAAACAATACCAAAACTGGTCCAGAACTGTTGTCTTAATTTTTTACTTTCAGCTTTGCTAAACATAGTATACCAATTTAATTTTGTACAGTCGCATAGAAAGCAAAGTTGCTTTTTTGTTCTATGAGCAAGGAAATAGCGCGGAAAATGAACGAGTTTGAATGCGGCATTAGATTGTTAATTTGGTATTAGATAAAATAAGCCAGTAAAATACCACCAACAATTACCGCAAGTTTAGAAATATTGAATTTATGGTTTTTGGAAGCTTCAAATAGAATGGTGGTAGAAACGTGTAAAAAAATACCAATTACCAGGGCATTAATGTAAACTGAAAGGTCCTTAAATACACTAAATTCAGATTTAAAAAAGCTTCCTAAAGGTGTCATTAAAGCGAAAATTGCCAGGAAAACACCAACTTTTATCTTGCTTAAGTTAGAATGAATAAGGAAAACCGAAAGTATTGTGGCCACCGGAATTTTGTGTATTACAACGCCATGTAGTATATGGTCGCCTTCGTCCATAGGGAAGCCTTCTAAAAAGGCATGAATACTTAAACTTATTAAAAGCAGTATTGGGAATTTATTCATAGACTCCTGGTGGTGTAAGTGCCCATGTTCTACCCCTTTTGATACAAATTCCAGGATAATTTGTAATAGTAGCCCCAGCATGATAAAGATTCCCACTTCGTTTGTGCCGTTTAAATAAACCTCGGGCAACAATTCAAAAACAGTAACGGCCAATAAATAGGCACCACTAAAACTAAGTAGTAATTTAAACCCCGTAGAAGAGGAGGGATTTAAGAAAGTAGCAATAAGGTATCCGGCAAGAACAGAAACAAGGGGTAAAATATAGATCATTAATTACGTAAAAATATTATTAGAAAACCTAAGTCGTAAAAGCTTTTAGAATATTTCAGTATCCAAAGCCGGCAATACTATTATTCAGCAAAATTACCCTATTTTTGTGGACTGTAAAAAACCAATATGGAAAATAATTTTAAAATGATCGCCAAGACCATGTATGGTTTTGAGCCGGTTTTGGCTAAAGAACTTCTGGCTCTTGGCGCGATGGATATAAAAGAAGGAACCAGAAATGTAAGTTTTGTGGGAGATACCGGGTTTATGTATAAAGCCAATCTTTGCCTTAGAACTGCTATAAAAATCCTGAAACCTTACCGGAGTTTTAAAATATATTCTGAAGAAGATCTTTATAAGCAAATCTATGAGTTGCCCTGGGAGGATTTTATGGACGTAGACGATAGCCTGGCAATAGACGCTACGGTACATTCAGAAACGTTTACACATTCTAAATATATTTCCCTTAAAACAAAAGATGCTATTGTAGATCGCTTTCGCGATAAGTTTGGCAGGAGACCCAATGTAGACCTGGATTTCCCAACTTTGCGGCTTAATATTCATATTGAAAAGAATTTTTGCAATGTTTCTTTTGATTCCTCTGGCCAGTCGCTTCATAAACGTGGGTATAAATCGGCTACCAATATTGCCCCTATAAACGAAGTTTTAGCTGCCGGCCTGTTATTGCTTTCCGGTTGGGATGGGCAATCTGATTTTATGGATCCTATGTGCGGTAGTGGTACTATTTTAATTGAAGCCGCTATGATTGCCTGTAATATTCCTCCTAATTTAAACCGAAAGGAATTTGCGTTTGAACGTTGGAAAGATTGGGATGAAGATTTATTTGAAAAAATAGAAGCTTCGGTATTAAAAAAGATGCGGGAATTTCATTTTAATATCAAAGGTTACGATACTTCACCATCGGCAGTACATAAAGCCATAGATAATATTGAAAATGCAAATCTATCTGAATTTATAAAAGTAGAAAGACAGGATTTCTTTGCTTCACAAAAGGAAGGTGAGCGGCATTTGCATATGTTGTTTAATCCGCCTTATGGAGAACGATTGGAAATAGATATGCCAAAATTTTATAAAGAAATAGGAGATACCTTAAAGCAATCTTACCCAGGGACTGATGCCTGGTTTATAACTTCTAATCTTGAAGCAATAAAACACGTTGGCCTAAGGCCTTCCCGAAAAATAAAACTTTACAACGGTGCCCTGGAATCTAAGTTATTAAAATACCAGATCTACCAGGGATCAAAAAAGGCCAAGTTCCAGGAATAGGATTCGGGAATCGGGAGTGGTTGATTCGTTGCTTTGATGGGGAGATTGCTTCAGTTGTACCTCCTTTGCAATGACTTTGTTTCAAAAGGAATTGTCATTGCGAGACCCAATACAAAATTTGAAAAACGCTGGTATTGACGTTTCAAAGCAGCGCTTTGGAATCTTTTTCCGCAGTATAAGTTTTGTTTTGCGTGAAAAAATCTTGAAGCCTTGGAAAGATTTTAGCAAAACAAAACTGGTTTTCAGCTTTGCTGAAAAATACCTTGGAAAAAGCGCCTTTTCTTTTGTTTCGTTTTCTTTGGGCGAGCAAAGAAAATGAAAGTTAGGATGCTTAAAGTCTTTTGTTAAGTTGCTGTTATTTAGTAAATAACGTTAATGATAGCGACACCGGAGCACGGCAATCTCGCCCCGTCTTTGCGAGGAGCGCAGCAACGCGGCAATCTGTCGTTGGTTTTCGATCTGTCGATTCAAGTTTGTAAAACCAGTTAATGCAGTTTAATTTTCAATTCCCCTATTTCTTATAAAAAGGAATTAGATAACTAATAGTGTATCCATAACCAACTCCAATATTACTATCGTCGTAAGTACGGTTAAAACCGGGTATAGCCAGGTTGTCAAAATTATTTGGGGTAGACTGAAACAACCTGCGCTTTAATTGAACATTAACCGAGAGGTATAAATTATTCAATACTTCAACCTTAATCCCTGCAATTAATTCTATCCAGCTAGCGGTTAAACCGGAATATTCAATATTATCGGTTCTAATATCAGGTTCAAAAAAAGGATTAGTGGTGTATATTTGGTATTCTTCTACTTCCTGGGTAAAAGTGGCAAAACCATAGCGCGCACCTACAAAAATAAGATTCTGCATTCCGGTCCAGTTTTCGTAAGCATTGTAATCGGCTCCCAGTTTTATATAGCTTCCTCGGGAAGTTAGTCTAATATTGTCTTCTTCATAACCTATACTTTCATTACCCAATTCGGCTGCAGCATAGTAATTTTTATAAACCCTGTAATCTCCAAGAATTTCAAAACCTGAATAATCTTCCTGAAAAGCCGTTCTTGCCAGTTTACTAAGATCTGTGCCCACGCGTAATCCAAATTTTTCGCGCTTGGCAAGGCTATCCTTTACTGTTGTTTCCTGGCTAAATAGGGGAGAAGCCAAAAACAGAAAGGAAAGACTAATAAAATATACTAATATGTGCTTGTGTTTCATCTTCAATGTTGGGTTCTTCAATAATATAAGAATCAATCCATTGTCCCTCTTCACCGCCTTCAATGGTTAGCTTTAAACTATTATAAATTACTTTATAAGCACAGGCGCGGTTTATATATACCTCTTCGGTGCCGTAAGTAAATGTTAAGGTGTCGGTATTTGGCGTAAATTCATCATCTTCCTCTTCTTCGTTATCCGAATCAAAAATAGTGAAGGAATAGGTAGTGGCGTTTTGGTTTGTCCTTAAAGGAATTACAATACTATCCTGATTTATTCGTCTGTATAGGGTCTTAACAGAGTCGTTTACAATAGACCTGATGCTTAAATTGGTGGGCCTGGCAGGTTGATCACGATCACTTGCATCATAAAACCGCATGACCATCATTGGGGTGGTTTGCGTTGCTTCAGCGCATATATCGTCTCTTTGGCAGCTTGAAAAAAGCATTAGCAATCCACCGATTAAAAAGAGGTTTTTAAGATATTTTGTATTCATTTATTTTCTTTCTAAACAAACAACATTTTCTACGTGATGTGTTTGCGGAAACATATCTACCGGCTGTACTTTAGTTACTTTGTAATATTCGTCTAGCAAAGAGAGGTCTCGCGCCTGGGTAGCCGAATTACAACTTACATAAACAATACGCTCTGGCAATATACCAATTATTTGAGCAACTACATCTTTATGCATGCCGTCCCGGGGAGGGTCGGTAATAATAACATCGGGCTGGCCATGTGTATTGATAAAAGATTCAGAAAAAACCTTTTTCATATCGCCTACAAAAAACTCGGCGTTGTTAATCTGGTTTCGTTCCGCATTTTCTTTAGCATCTATAATAGCTTCAGGTACCACTTCAACACCCACTACCTTCTTTGCCTTTTTCGCCACAAATTGTGCAATGGTTCCTGTTCCGGTATAGAGGTCATAAACAATTTCGTCTCCCTGTAAATTAGCGAAATCGCGGGTTATTTTATAAAGTTCGTAGGCCTGCGCCGAATTGGTTTGGTAAAAAGACTTGGCGTTTATTTTAAACTGAAGTCCTTCCATTTGCTCAAAAATATGATCGCGACCTTTATAGCAAATTACTTCCTGATCGTAAATAGTATCGTTGCCTTTTTCATTGATCACGTACTGAAGCGAAGTGACCTCGGGAAACATTTCTGCTACCGCCTCTAATAGTAATTCACGCTTTTCCCTGTCTTCATAAAAAAACTGGATTAAAACCATAAGCTCACCGGTAGAGGAGGTCCTAATCATTAAAGTTCTTAAGAGGCCTTCCTGTTTACGGGCATTAAAGAAACTAAGCTTATTATCGGTTGCGAATTCTTTTACAAAGTTTCTAACAGCATTACTGGGATCTTCCTGTAGATGGCATTTTTTGATATCCAGGATTTTATCCCACATTCCTGGAATATGAAATCCCAGGGCATTCTTATTGTCAAAATCCTGTCCGCTGTTTATTTCCTCGGGGGTTAACCAGCGGCTATCGCTAAAAGAAAACTCCATTTTATTACGGTAAAAATAGATTTCCTTACTTCCTAAAATGGGAGTAACTTCAGGTAGGTCAACTTTCCCAACGCGAATAAGATTATTTAAAACTTCGTCCTGCTTATATTCCAGTTGATATTTATACTCCATATTTTGCCATTTACAGCCTCCACAAGTTCCAAAGTGCTGGCAAACAGGTTCTGTACGTTTATCTGAATATTGATGAAAATTTACAGCTGTTCCCTGGTAGTATGATTTTCTTTTTTTTGTAGTTTTAATATCGGCTATATCGCCGGGTACTACATTATCTATAAAGATTATTCGGCCATCTGGAGAGTTCCCGATTCCTTTTCCTTTTCCACCGGCACCGGTAACTTCAACGGCCTCAAATACCTTGTTTTTATTCCTTCTTCCCATAGCGCAAAAATAAGATAATTGTAAAGATTTATTCCCTGAGTTGCTTAAAATTTCGGCAAACATTTAGTAATTTGCCAAAACTTGAATTTTGGATGATTTCTCTCCCTTGCTGCCTGAGTTTTTAAATAATTGGGAGCAAAAGAAGGAATTGTGAAAATTAACAGTTAAAAATTAAATGAATGCCATTAACAGAAATTAAATCCTCAGAAGAAGCTATTAACCTGGAAGATAAACATGGTGCCCATAATTACCATCCGCTTCCTGCTGTTTTAAGCAAAGGGGAAGGAGTTCATGTTTGGGACGTAGAAGGAAAAAAATACTACGATTTCCTTTCTGCGTATTCCGCGGTAAACCAGGGCCATTGTCATCCTAAAATTGTAAATGCTATGTATGAGCAAGCCTCGAAATTAGCACTTACTTCCCGGGCTTTCCATAACGATGTGCTTGGTGCTTATGAGAAATATGCCACCGATTATTTTAAATTCGATAAACTTTTGCCCATGAATACAGGGGCAGAAGCTGTTGAAACCGCTATAAAAATTGCCAGAAAATGGGCCTATGAAAAGAAAGGGGTAAAAGAAACAGATGCACAAATTATTGTTTGTGAAAATAATTTCCACGGAAGAACCACTACCATAATTTCTTTTTCGAATGATGAAGGCGCCCGTAAAAATTTTGGGCCATATACCCCCGGGTTTATTAAAGTAGCTTATGACGATCCTGATGCACTGGAAAAAGCCATCACAGACAATGATAATATTGCCGGCTTTTTAGTAGAACCCATTCAAGGGGAAGCAGGAGTTTATACCCCGGCAGATGATTATATGAAAAAAGCCAAAGAAATTTGTAACAAGCACAATGTGCTTTTTATGGCCGATGAAATCCAAACGGGTATTGCCAGAACAGGTTCTTTACTGGCCGTTTGTGGAAATTGTACCTGCGAAGGCCACTGTGAGCGACAGGAAACTTATACAAGACCAGATATTTTGATATTAGGAAAAGCACTTTCCGGAGGTAACTACCCGGTATCTGCAGTACTGGCCGATGATGAGGTAATGAATGTAATTCAGCCCGGTCAACACGGCTCTACTTTTGGAGGAAACCCTGTAGCTGCTGCTACAGCCGTTGCTGCTTTAGATGTTGTGCGAGATGAAAAACTGGCCCTTAATGCCCGTAAACTGGGAAATCTTTTTAGAAGATTAATGAACGACTATATTAAGGATTCTAATATTGTAGAATTGGTAAGAGGTCGTGGGCTATTAAATGCCATTGTTATTAACGACTCAGAAGAAAGTTCTACCGCCTGGGATATTTGTATGGCTTTAAAAGAAAACGGACTTTTAGCTAAACCAACTCACGGGAATATAATTCGTTTTGCGCCACCACTGGTAATGAACGAAGAACAGCTTAAAGATTGTGTAGATATTATTATTTCTACATTAAAGGAATTTGAAAAGTAATTTTCTCTAGAATGCATAAAGAAAGAGGCTGTCTGAAAAGTTTATTCTCGTCAAGCTGAACTTGTTTCAGCTTCTAACATGTTTTTAATTACCAACATGTTAAATCCCCGATAAAGAATCGGGGCAGGCTCTGAAATAAATTCAAGATGAGGGTTTTAAAACCTTTTCAGACAGCTTCTTTTATGTTTTAAAATAGCTTGTAAAAGCTGATAATTTTTGGAAAATGAACTCTTTTTAAGCTTTATCCCGAATTTCTCTCGTAGTATGATAAAAGGCTTTTAGAACTTTTTAATGCAATTGTTTCTTATTCGATAATAGAGATTTTTATGGCTACTTATCGGCACTTTGAGCTGCAAAGGGCTAAGTCCTTAAGCCTCTTTATTTTTAACGTAAATAAGTTTAAACTTACTGTTTTGGTTGGTTCGTGATTCAATTTCAAATTTGTCTATAGAATGAATCATGGGGGTTAGTTTTTGAAAGCCGTAATTACGAGAATCAAAATTGGGTTGCTTTTTCTGGAGTAAACTTCCTACATCTCCCAAAAAAGCCCAGCCATCTTCATCGGCCACGTCTGAAATAGTTTGTGATATAAACCGAATAACCTTGGGTGTGATCTTGTCAACATTTTTCTTTTTGGAAGCTTTCCCACCCTTACCGTTATTTTGATCGCTATCTTCTTTATCTGTATTCTTTAAAATTTCAATATAAATGAATCTGTCGCATGCTACAATAAATGGTTCAGGGGTTTTCTTTTCGCCAATACCAATCACATTTTTGCCTGCTTCGCGCAGCCTTGTTGCCAATCTTGTAAAATCGCTATCACTGGAAACCAGGCAGAACCCATCTACTTTATCTGAATATAAAATATCCATCGCATCAATGATCATGGCCGAATCTGTTGCGTTTTTTCCCTGAGTATAGCCGTATTGTTGAATAGGATTAATAGCATTTTCTAGCAGTACATTTTTCCATTTTGCTAAATGGGGTTTCGTCCAGTCACCGTAAATTCGCTTAATCGTTGGATTGCCGTATTTGGCAATTTCTTCCATCATTTCTTTTATATAGGCCGAAGGGATATTATCGCCATCAATTAGTACCGCGAGGTTAGTTTCCATAGAGTTTTATTTGAGGTAAATATACTTGTTTTACTCGATAATCGAGGTTTATCCCAATCGTTTTCGGGACTTCGAGGCTGGTCTCGAAATAATAAAATATTTTCATTTAATTGCTACCTGGCTTGCCCCGATTTAATTTATACAAAAAAGAGGCTGTCTGAAAAGTCTATTCTCGTCAAACTGAACTTGTTTCAGCTTCTAACATGTTTTTAATTACCAACATGTTAGATCCCCGATAAAAAATCGGGGCAGGCTCTGAAATAAATTCAAGATGACGGTTTTAAAACCTTTTCAGAAAGCTTCTTCCTTAATTGACTTACTTTATTGGCACCGCCAAAGGGTATAATACCTAAGGCTTGCCTCGAAATTAAAAATTTGTTTCCAACGAATGCCTCGTGGGCTTGCCCCGAGGTAGTTTACTAATTAAAACCTATAAAGTGCATTCATTTTTGAATTCTTATCTGGCATTTGTGCTTCCGGTATAAGAAACACATGTCCACCTTGTTTTAGAACTTCCCTGGCACCCCAATTCATCAATGAATAATTTCCTTCTTTTTGTGCATCATCAATAGTAACGTTCATATTATCGGAATTATAGGTCCCCCAAATTTCACTTCGGTTTTCCAGAAACAGGCTGTCTACTTTTCCCTGTTGAATTGCAGGAAGAATATCGGTAACTGAAGCTCCGGTAGTATCGGTATTGTTCAGTTCATTAAATTTTTTAATTCTTTCCTTCTTTATCTTTTCCAGTTCAGGTTCTAAAACCTGTACGGCTTTCTCGTGTAATCCAAGCATATCACTCTCTGATGGGTTACCCGGAATCACTGTTTTGATTAGATGCTTATAGGTATTCACTTTTTCGTAAATAGGAAATAAATAATCTTGGGTAGCCACTACCAACGGAACGCTTTCACTATTTAACACCGTTTCCAGACCTTTGTCTATAGCTCTAAAATATTTGTTGATTTCTTCTTTGCGTACTTCATCACTAGTACCTCCATGCCCGTGGAAAATGGTGTTTTCCCCACCTGAATTTTGAGTTTTAAAATCCAGGTGTTTCTGTTTATAATCAAAACCTACCCTTTCTTCCAATTTGGAAGGAACAAGATCATCTACCACCACTTTACCTATACTATATCTTGTTGCCTCATAAAGCGCTACATCTTCCAACTGAAGTGCCAGCACATAAAAGCGGCTGTCTTCATTAAACATGGGAACCAATGGCTTTATATAAAACTCTTCCGAAATATAAGTATGCGCATCAAAATTTACGGGAAGTGTGTATTTTTCAAAAAAACCTTCTGCCGCAAAAATTGCCAGACCGTCGCTTTGGTGTCGCCAAAAAGTTTTTTCATTGAGTAAAGCTTTAATAGGTTCTCCTATTTTTTCAATCTTACTTTCAGGTACCGCTTTTTCTTTTAGTTTTGTAGCGACTTCTTTCCATAGGGATTTTAGATGTGTTTTATTTTTTTCTTCCAAAACTTCCTTGCCTGCACGTTGGGTAGGAATAAAAATAGAGACACAGGTAGTGTCTTTTACGTTGGTTAATTGCTCCAAATCCTTTTCATTTATCAAACTCATAATATCATTATTTTGGTTAATTACTAATGAATATAAGTTGATTTTAATGGACCCCAATAGGATTTAGCAGCGCTTTAACGCTAAATCTTTCTTAAAGAATTTTATTCATATTCCACATTTGGTTCTACGTGAATAAGAACATCAAAAATTTCGGGAAGGTGGGTGAGAAGCTCGTTTTTTACCCGGTGGGCAATATCATGTCCCTCTTTAACACTAATGTGTGCATTTACAATAATATGAAGGTCTACATGGTAAATCATTCCTGTTTTTCTAACATAGCATTTTTCGGTATCTAAAACTCCGGGCACCTTAATACTTACTTTACGAATATCGGCAATCATATCATCATACATATGTTCGTCCATAATTTCTCCCAGGGCAGGCCTTAGAATAAGATAAGCGTTATAAATAATAAAGCCAGAGGCAAATAGAGCCGCCCAATCGTCTGCGGTTTCATAGCCCTTTCCCATAAAAAGAGCTATAGAAATGCCTATAAAGGCCATTAAAGAAGTAATTGCATCGCTACGATGGTGCCAGGCATCAGCCTTTAAAGAAGTGCTTTTGGTTTCGGTTCCTTTTTTAGAGACTTTTCTGTAAAAATATTCTTTAATAATTACAATTGCTCCCAGTACTATAAGCGTATAGGGTTCCGGTACTTTATGCGGAGTTTTTATATGCTGAATACTCTCGTAAGCAATTACAGTTGCTGAAACTATTAAAAAACCTACCACGGCAAAAGTCATAAGGGGTTCAGCTTTTCCGTGACCATAGGGGTGATTTTCATCGGGTGGTTTACTGGAATATTTGAGCCCCAATAAAACCAGAAACGATGAGAATACATCAGTGGTAGATTCTATGGCGTCGGCAATAAGGGCATATGAGTTTCCAAATATTCCGGTTACAAATTTAGCGACGGCCAGTACAGCATTTCCTAAAATGCTGAGCCAGGATGCTTTTATCGCTTCATTTGTGTTTTGGTTCATAGAAAGCATTTTATTAGAAATGTAAATTTAAAAGTAATAATATGATTTCCCGGAATAATTGAACTTTAAAATGTTTAGAAAGCCGTTTATGTTTACCACCAAACTACAAACAAACGCTCATAATTGTTCCCCGGTTTTTTTATCCATAATAATGGTGCTTTTTTATTACTAAGCACTATTTCTATCTGTTTTATTATTTCTGAATGGCTAAACCAGGTTGTGCCGTGTTTTGGCAATATAGGCCAATCTTGTTTTTTAGGCGCATAATAATTAAAATCTCGATAAGCAGAGGTATTAAAATCTTTAAAATGCAACCAGGTACCGGTTATACAGCTATTGTTTACTTCCGGAAGTTGTTTAAATTGAAATTCCCTGGGAACAAAAAGATTTGCCTTAAAACAAGTTTGTTGAATAATTTCTTCTGATTTTAAATTTAGGCCTTCCAAAAGATTTTCTGTTTCGGGTCTAAACAGTAAAGGAAACTGTTTTTCCTTTAGCTTTTTAATTTTTTGCAAAAGACTGTCTTTTCGGTTTGGGCCAATCCAACGCTCAGCTTCTATGGAAAAAGAAGGATCGTAAACATAGAATTTGTAAACCATTTCTATGTGATACACATACTTTTGTGTAAGCTCTTTTAGTAGAAAATCGAGTTCCCCCAGGGTGATTTTGTCCCGACTTACCTGAATGTTCCCGGCCAGTAAATTGTAAGTTGGGTTCTGCTGAATAATCCATTCAAAAAATCGCTCAACACGTTTACCCATTACAAAATTTTCTGCAAGAGAAGGCAGTTGTGCTATTGTAGGTTTTTGTTGAGAGGCATTTACTTCGGGTAATTGAAACTGTTTTATTTCCTGAAAATCTTTTTTCCATAAAGGAGGTGTATTTAAGAAACCTTCAAATTGTTTTGCGATACGATTTTGCATTATAAAATTTTAGATTAACTGCTTTTACTAATCGAAAATATACATTTACTAAAGCTGTAACCAATAATAATTAAAAAGCTTTATATGCTAGACGCTGTAAGTTTAAACTATTAAAAACCCCCAAACTTCTTGTCGTTATTACTACTATAGACCTTTATTGATATGAAGCTCAGTATTTATGAATATACTTCATTGAAATAACACTATTTGAATAAGATTTATAAGAACCTGATCTCCCTCATATTAATTAAAAAGTAACTGAAATATTTTTGTAAAAAATTACATTGTCTATGTCGTTGAACCTAATAAGTAAATATAATGTGCCGGGACCAAGGTACACAAGTTATCCTACCGTTCCTTACTGGGAAGACAATAGCTTTTCTATGACTGCCTGGAAAGAAAGTTTAAAGCGTAGTTTTAGCGAGAATAAAGAAGTTAGCCTGTACATTCATTTACCTTTTTGTGAGAGTTTATGTACTTTTTGCGGCTGTAACAAGCGAATTACAAAAAAGCACGAAGTAGAGTCTCCTTATATTGAAACCCTTTTACTAGAGTGGGACCTTTATCTGGAAATTCTTGGAGAAAAGCCCACAATTAGAGAGGTACACCTTGGCGGGGGGACTCCCACTTTTTTTGCTCCTGAAAATCTTAAGTTCTTATTAAATATGATTTTCCGAAAAGCCAATCGGGATTGTGATACCGAATTAAGTTTTGAAGGCCACCCCAACAATACAACTAAAGCACATTTAGAAATGTTTTCAAAATTGGGTTTTAAACGTGTAAGTTATGGGGTGCAGGATTATAGCGAAAAGGTGCAAAAGGCAATTCATAGAATCCAACCCTTTGAAAATGTAAAGAAAACTACAGAAGAGGCCCGGAAAGCCGGTTTCACCTCTGTGGGGCACGATATTATTTTTGGTTTACCCTTCCAAACCAAGAAAGATATTATTGAAACCATAGAAAAAACAAAATTGCTAATGCCAGATCGTATTGCTTTTTATAGTTATGCACATGTACCCTGGATAAAAGGAAATGGGCAACGCGGCTTTAAAGATTCAGACCTTCCAGTTGCAGATGTAAAGCGCGAGATGTATGAAATAGGCAAGCAAATGCTGGAAGACGCCGGTTATGTAGAAATTGGGATGGACCATTTTGCATTAAAAACAGATTCTCTTTACAAAGCTTTGCAAGAAAAAAAATTACATAGAAACTTTATGGGTTATACCACATCTTCGGGAGCTTCCATGATTGGTCTAGGCGTCTCGGCCATAAGTGATAGTTGGTATGGCTTTGCACAAAATGAAAAATCGGTAGAAGCTTATCAAAGTCTTATTGCTGAAGGAATTATTCCTGTTTTTCGCGGTCATATTTTGAGTGAGAAGGATTTGGTGATACGAAAGCACATTCTAAATTTAATGTGCCATTTGGAAACCAATTGGGTGTCTTCTGATGATTATTTTGAAGAATTACCTGAGGTTCTTGCTAAATTGCGGGAAATGGAAGCCGACGGACTTGTAAACTTTTTTGATAAGGGATTAACGATTCCGGAAAAAGGGAGACCATTTGTGCGTAACCTTTGTATGGCTTTTGATTTAAAAATGCAGGCCAGAAAACCTGATACACAACTTTTTTCAATGACGGTTTAAATTTAAGTGTTAAAACCGAAATGTAATACCTCGCGGAAAGTCCGCGAGGTATTTAAATATAAGTTTGGTGTAGTAAAATACTAGAGGTTTCAGAAAAAAGTCCGTTATGAGATTTCTTAACGGACTTTTCATTTAAAAAAAACTGTGTTAGGAATAATTTTTTTAGTTGGAAATACTAAATATTATCCTCTTTTGAAATTCATTTTCGAATAAAAGCTTTGTTCCATAATCGATATTTACCCCAGTAATTAGCGGTTCTCTGAGATTTAGGCTTTAATTCAAGAGAATTTGTATAATACCCGGTTTATTAAAAGTGACTTTACTTTTTGTCTTTACCGCCGTTTATCATATTTAAAACAATAAGAATTAGGCCGACGCAAACAACGCCAAAAATAGCAATAAGAAAACTTCCCATTTCCCAATTTACCAATGCAATTGTGTTTAATAGTTTCATAATCAGTGTGTTTTGGTTAGTGGCAACTTTGTGTTGCAGTAATTTCCGGAGTTATTTCCATAGGGGAGAGGTAAGGAATTCCAAGCCCCATTCCTCTAAGAATAAACAGCAGCCCCATAAGAATTACAAAAACAGGAACCGCTTTTCTAATTTTAGATCTAATATTGAGGTTTATAAAATTCCCCAGATAGATGGCGGTGGTCATTAACGGGATTGTTCCAAGCCCAAAGAGAGCCATATATAAGCTGCCTTCTAGAGCGGTTCCCGAAGCCATAGCGCCAAAAACCGCCATGTACACCAGTCCGCAGGGGAGGAAGCCGTTTAGAAAACCAATGGTATAAAAAGTGTCTGGTGATTTTTGCTTTAATTGTTTGCCAAGATTGCTTTTTATTTTTGAGACAATTTTAAAAATTTGTTTTGATCCATTATACCTGGTAAACTTTTTATAAGGGAGAAGGATCACCAAAATCATTAAAGCTCCTACCAGGATCGAAAGTTGCTGCTGAAGCCCAAAAAGGCTAAAGCTTTTGCCAAGTAACCCAAATAAAAGCCCAATAATAGCATACGAACTTAGGCGGCCAAAATGATATAGGGAAATTTGCCCAAGCTTTTTAGCATTGTTTTTATGATCTACCGGCAATAAAAATGCTATAGGACCACACATTCCTACGCAATGAAAACTTCCCAGAAGCCCAAATATTAGTGCCGAGATTAACATTTAATAAACTATTTCGTTTTTGTATAAATACGGTGTATTCTCGTATTCCCAATGAATGTTAATGTTCCATCTGCCATCTACTAACTGCTCATCTTTTATAAAAATCTGATAAGATGTTAGTTTTAAAGGTATATTAAAATCTAATTTTTGATTAGATGGTCGATAAAAATGAAGGTTTCCTGAGATTTTTGAAAGTTCCAGGTTTTTAGGGAATTCTATAAGCCAACCCCCTTTAACCCTTCTGTCCTTAATGTTTTCTTCTAGCGAAAAAGCATTGGTTTCGGCATCAATTTCCTCCTGATAATGTAGTTCTTCCTGATAATATTCTTCAGTCACCAAGTCGTGATCAAACTTCGAATCAGTAAGCATGTTTATCACTAAATACATAATGAAACTTATAAAAAGTGCCATACCAATAACAATTCCTGTTCCCCAATTAAATTTCATAAATTCCTTTTTTTAGTTAAAACTACGAGGTCCCATAAACATAGTGCTGGTAGTTTCTATTAAACGATCACCGCTGTAAATACCAATTTTTAATTTTTCCTTTTCATCTTCCAAAGCAGCAGTGTGAATTTCTATAAACAAGGTACCTTCAGTTAATTCCTGTCCGGGTACTGTAATATTTGATTGTTTTACCGGTTTTATTTCCCCCTGGTGCGATAATAACTTAAACTCGATATTCTCAAAATCTGCTGTTGTTTTATTCACTAGTTTATAGGTGAAAACATTGCTTACAATATTATCGGCCTTTTTTTCATATAACTGTCCCGGTAACCTTAATATTCTGGCTTCGACCTCACTTCTAATAAATAACATTCCCATCAGGACAGCGGTTAGAATTCCCAAAACTATGCTATAGCCTTTTAATCTTGCAGTAAATTTAAATTTGGCCTTCTTTTCAATATTTTCTTCACTGGCATATCTAATTAAGCCTTTAGGCAGATCTACCGCCTCCATCATATCGTCGCAGGCATCTATACATGCAGTGCAGTTTATACACTCCAGTTGGGTACCGTTTCTAATATCTATTCCTGTAGGACAAACCTGTACGCATTGAAAACAGTCTATGCAATCACCTTTTCTGGTGGCGGCCCTATCTTCGTTCTTTTTAAACTTTGCCCTGCCTTTTTCTTTTTCTCCGCGTTTATGATCATAGGCAACAACTATAGATTTATTATCTAGCAATACACCTTGAAGCCTACCGTAGGGACAGGCAATAACGCAAACCTGCTCTCTAAACCAGGCAAAAACAAAATAGAAAACAGCAGTAAATATTAATAGCGATATAAAAGTGCTTAAATGGTTAAATGGGCCATCGGTTACATATTGTATAAGACGGTCACTTCCCATTAAATAGGCTAAAAAAACATTTGCTATTAGAAATGAAATTATAAAGAATATAAACCATTTTAGGCCACGTTTTCTTATTTTTTCAGCATTCCATTTTTGTTTTTCTAAACGTATTTGTTTTCCGCGGTCTCCTTCAATCCAGTATTCAATCCTGCGGAATACCATTTCCATAAAAATGGTTTGTGGACAAAGCCAACCGCAAAAAATCCTACCAAAGGCGACGGTAAAAAGAATGATAAAAACCACTCCAAGTACCATCATTATTACGAAAATATGAAAGTCTTGTGGCCAAAAAGGAAATCCAAAAATATTGAAACGCCTTTCCAGGATATTGAACATTAAAAACTGATTGCCGTTTATTTTTACAAATGGAGCGGCAAAAAGAAAAATGAGCAATACATAACTTACATATTTTCTATACTCGTAAAACTTACCTGATGGTTTTTTAGGAAAAACCCATAGTCTTTTACCCTCGTCGTCTGCCGTGGCTATTTTATCCCTGAATTTTTCTTTATTATCCAAAACCTACGTATATAACTATTTTACTTATTCTGTTTCAGGCTCCCAAATTTCACCCTCTGGTGCTTTTGCATTGGGAGGGTTGGTTCCTTCCAGGCTTATAACATAACTGGAAACCTGGGCAATTTCCTGGGCACTCAATTCAGATTTCCAGGCTACCATTCCTTTCCCGTCACGGCCTCCTTCAGATACTGTTTGAAAAACATTGCTAATACCACCTCCCAATATCCAGTGTTTATCGGTAAGGTTTGGGCCAATACTACCACCACCATCGGCTTTATGGCAGGCCATACAGCTGGTCATAAATATTTGTTCTCCTGCTTCAAGATCAGAAGCCTCGGTTAAGAGTTCTACCGAAGAAGCATCTATAAGATCTGGATTCGCTTTTTTGTAAGCTTCAATTTCCTCTTTTGCCTGGGCTACCTCGGCAAGGTATTCTTCTGCCTGAGTTTCTCCATCAAAAATGTGGTAATATCCCATATAAACAAATGCGAAAATGATACTCACGTAAAAGCCATATAGCCACCAGGAGGGAAGATCGTTGTCCAGTTCTTTGATACCATCATAATTATGATCCAGAAGAATTTCATCTTCTTTTTCCATAGGTTTCTGGTTCAGCATCTTTTTATATAATCTCTTTATACCCGAAAATTGCTTTTCTGAATCTTCAGCTTTAAGATTTTTATAGCGTTCCTGTGCATCTGGCTTTAAACTGCGGAAAACCATATTCTCCAAAGCCGTAACTGAAACTTCTATAGCGATAGCAATTACCAGTACAATGGCAAGAATGCCCCAAATAACCGGATATTGTTGAAATGCCCAGTCGGTTTCTGCCTCTATGGTTAATTCTATTAAAACCAAGGCAAGGATTAAGAATCCAGCTATTCTTAAATATGAGTTATTTTTCATAGTTATTTAATTTCCTGGTTAGTGTCTAGTGGTAATTGGCTTACCTCTTCAATATCTTTCTTTTTTGCGGTAATTACCCATAGGAAAAGCACTACAAAGAAGATGAAGAATATAAGCAAAGAGATAAGCGGATATATCATAACCCCGTCTATGCTTTCCATATGGCCTTTTACAAATTTAAACATGCTTAATTGTTTTTGGTATTTGAAACTTCTACATCTTTAGCTTTAATATCTGTACCCAGTCTTTGCAGATATGCGATAAGCGCTACAATTTCTCGATTTCGCATTTCTACGAATTCTTTCCCATTTTTAGCGGCGAATTCTTTTTCGGCTTCATAGGTTTCAACAAAATCCGGATCTGCATAAAGGTTTTTCTCTATTTGAGTTCCCTGCTCAGTCATCCATTGTTGGGCATTGTCAATTTCCTCCTGGGTATAGGGTACACCAAGGGTACGTAGGGCTTCCATTTTCGATTCGGTGTCGCCTTTGTCCAGCTCGTCTGTGATTAGCCATTTATAAGCCGGCATAATAGAACCTGCTGAGGTACTTTGCGGATCGTACATGTGGTTTAGGTGCCAGTTATCAGAATATTTACCACCAACCCGCATAAGGTCTGGCCCTGTACGTTTACTACCCCATAAGAAAGGGTAATCATATACATACTCTCCGGCTTTTGAGTATTCGCCATAACGTTCAACTTCGCTTCTAAATGGTCTAATCATTTGCGAGTGGCAGGACACACAACCTTCTCGTATGTAAATATCTCTACCTTCGAGTTCTAGTGGGGTATAGGGTTTTACGCTCGAGATTACCGGTACATATTCATCTACCATTAATGAAGGCACAATTTGTACTATACCACCAATTAAAATTGCGATAGTGGCAAATATGGTAAGTTTTACAGGTCTTCTTTCTAACCAAGAGTGGTAAGCTTCTCCTGCGGTTCTCTTACGAGTTACTTTTTGTAGTGGTGCAGCTTCTGCTAATTCATCTTCAACTTCACTTCCCTGTCTAACGGTTTTTACTATGTTATAAAGTAAAATAAATGCTCCCACAATATATAATGTACCTCCAATGGCACGCATCCAGTACATTGGAATAATTGAGGTTACTGTTTCTAAAAAGTTTCCGTAGGTAAGGGTTCCGTCTGGATTAAATTGCTTCCACATAGAAGCCTGCACAAAGCCTGCTACGTACATTGGCAATGCATAAATAATAATACCAAGTGTTCCTATCCAGAAATGGGCATTTGCCAATTTGGTAGAGTATAGTTTTGTTTTAAACAACCTTGGTACAAGCCAGTAAACCATACCAAAAGTTAGGAAACCATTCCAGGCAAGTGCTCCCACGTGAACGTGTGCAATAATCCAGTCACTAAAGTGTGCAATGGCGTTTACGTTTTTAAGAGAAAGCATAGGCCCTTCAAAAGTTGCCATCCCGTAGCCGGTAATCGCTACTACGAAAAATTTAAGTACGGGATTTGTTCGCACTTTATCCCATGCACCACGCAGGGTTAAAAGTCCGTTTATCATACCACCCCAGGATGGGAACAATAGCATTACAGAAAAGGCTACCCCAAGGTTTTGAGCCCAGTCTGGTAAAGTTGAATACAATAAATGGTGTGGCCCTGCCCAGATATAGATAAATATAAGCGACCAAAAGTGTATAATAGAAAGCCTATAGGAATATACCGGCCTGTTAGCTGCTTTTGGTACAAAATAATACATTAAGCCCAGGAAAGGCGTTGTAAGGAAGAATGCCACCGCATTGTGTCCATACCACCACTGTACTAAAGCATCCTGAACCCCAGAATAAAAAGAATAACTTTTTAATGCAGTAACAGGTATTTCAATATTGTTTACAATGTGTAATACAGCAACGGTTACGAATGTAGCAAGGTAAAACCAAATGGCCACATATAAGTGACGTTGTCTTCTTTTAATCATGGTTCCAATAAGGTTAGCTCCAAAAGCAACCCAAACCAAAGCAATTGCAATATCTATTGGCCATTCTAATTCAGCATACTCTTTAGAACTGGTGAAACCCATAGGTAAGGTAATGGCCGCTGCTACAATTATGGCCTGCCACCCCCAAAAGTTGAAATTACTTAAAAAATCGCTATACATTCTGGCTTTAAGCAAACGTTGGGTAGAATAGTATACCCCAGCAAAAATTGCGTTTCCAACAAAGGCAAAAATCACCGCATTGGTATGCAATGGCCTTAAACGACCAAAACTTAACCATGGAATACCATCGGTTATGTTAGGGAATAAAAACATAAATGCGAGCAAAAGCCCTACACTCATACCCACTATACCCCAAAAAAGGGTAGCCATAGTAAACTTTTTTACGATTTTATTATCGTAATGAAACTGTTCTACTTCCATAGTTAATTAGATTTCTTGTTTTTGGTGGAACTGGATTTACTTGATTTTGGTTTTACTAATTCATCATCAAATAACATTCTTACTGAGGGTGTGTAGACATCGTCATATTGTCCTTTTTTTACTGAAAAAATAAAAGCGACAAAGAAGATGAGGGCTACCAATACACTTAAAGCCAGTAAGAGGTAAATGATATTCATGTTAATTCAATTATTTAGCAAACTTAAAAATGTGTTAAAATCTAAAATATGATTTAAATCAGGTTTAGCCTAATACCGTTTTAATTTTTTTCCGGCCAGGTTGGTTGCCAATGTTGCAAAAGCTACTATACTAATTGAGCTTAAAGGCATTAATATAGCAGCAATAACCGGCATTAAATTGCCGGTTACAGCAAAAGCAAGGCCTATTGCATTATAACATAAACTTAATACAAAGCTCCATTTTATGATTTTTATTCCTTTTGCCGAAAGTTGAAAATACTTGCTTAATTGAGGAAGGTTTGAAGCTTCTAAAATACCATCACAAGCCGGAGAGAAAACGTTAATATTTTCTGAAATAGCAATCCCAACATTACTTTGTGCCAGTGCGCCGGCGTCGTTAAGTCCGTCGCCTATCATCATAACCAATTTGCCTTCTTCCTGAAGTTTTTTAATAAAAGCAAGTTTATCGTCCGGTTTTTGGTTAAAGTAAAACCTGGTCGTTAAAGGCAACATTTTTTCAAGCCTTTCCTTTTCACCATCATTATCTCCCGAAAGAATAAACAACTTTTTGGTTTCGCCCAGTTCTTTAAATAGTTGGGCGAGGCCTTCTCGATAAGAGTTTTTAAAAACATAACAACCTTTATATTCTTCGTTGCTACTAATATGAACGCTTGTTTTATTAAGTTCTTTGGTTTTTGTGGCAAAATCCCTTACAAAAGTTTCAGAGCCAATCTTTATCCTGTTGCCGTTAGTTTCGGCACTAATTCCTTGCCCTGTATATTCCTGAAATTCATCTAAACCCTGTATATTATTTTTATCCAGAATTTGATATAATTGTCTGCTTAAAGGATGGCTGGAAGCTCTTAAACTGCTACTTAATAAGCTTTGTTCCTCGGTGTTTAATTTTAAGCCCTCATAGAAAATCTCTGTTTTATTGTTTGAGGTAATTGTTCCCGTTTTATCAAAAACTACACAATCTATTTTGGCTATTTGTTCAATAACACTCGCTTCCTTTAAGTAAAATTTATTCCTTCCGAAGATACGAAGCAAATTTCCCAGCGTAAATGGGGTAGCAAGAGCTATAGCACAGGGGCAGGCAATAATTAATACCGCCGTGAACACATTTAAAGCTTTTGACGGATCGTAGATTAGCCAAAACAAAGTAGCTGTAAAGGCAATACTTAAAACCCCGGTGGTGAAGCGCTTACTTATTTGATTGATGAGTGTTTGAAATTCGCTGTTTTTATCTTTATCAAATACTTCATTACTCCAAAGTTTTGTAAGGTAACTTTGGTCTATGGCTTTTATGGCTTCAATTTCCAGAACACCTCCCTGTTGTCTACCACCGGCATAGAGTGTTTCTCCAGATTCTTTTCTAACAACTTCGGCCTCTCCTGTTACAAAACTGTAGTCTATATTTGCCTGGCCCTTTATTAAAACCGCATCTATTGGTATTAATTCGCCATTTCTTATTAAAATACGATCACCGGCTTTTATTTTATAAACCTGTATTTGCTCTTCTAGGCTTTCATTGGAGTTGTTTTTTGTTAAGCGCGTAACGGCCATGGGAAAATAAGATTTATAATCCCTTTCAAAAGATAGGTATGAATAAGTTTTTTGCTGAAAAAACTTTCCTAAAAGTAAGAAGAAGACCAAGCCCGTAAGGCTATCAAAAAAACCGGTTCCCAGGTCTAAAAGGATCTCTGTAGTACTTCGTATAAAAAGAACGGCAATTCCAAGGGCAATAGGTACGTCTATGTTTAGTATTTTAGCTCTTAATCCTTTATAGGCCGAAACAAAATAACCTGAGCCCGAATAAAAAACCACTGGTAGGGAAAAAGCAAACATTAGCCAGCGAAATAAATGTTTAAATTGCTCAAGCCAAAACTCTTTTACTTCAAAATATTCGGGAAAAGAAAGAAACATCACATTCCCAAAAGCAAAACCGGCAACTCCAAGTTTGTAGATTAGACTTCTATCTACTTTATGATCTTTTTCATCGTAATCTTTTAGGGAAATATAAGGTTCATAACCAATTTTACTAAGAAGATAAACCAGTTCCTTGAGGTTTATCTTTTCGGGAGAGAAACTTATACGTACAGTTTTTTTTGGAAAATCTACTTGAGCCGATTTAACCCCGTTGTTTAGTTTTCCAAGATTTTCTAAGACCCAAATACACGAGCTACAGTGCATAGAGGGTACCAGGAAATTTACAATTTGTGTATTGCCTTCATTAAATTCTAATAACTTTTCAGCTATTTCCTTATTGTCAAGAAAATCGAATTTACCTTCTGAAGTCACCGGAGAGATCCCCGGTTTTTCCTGAAGATCATAATAATAAGTAAGATCGCTTTCGTTTAAGATTTCATAAACAGTTTTACAACCATGGCAACAGAAATCTTTTTCCTGAAAAACAAGGTGCTCATTTTTACATGCTTCACCACAGTGAAAACAGTTTTTCATACAAACCGAATTTTAATTGCAAATTTCGTGAAATTACGACCATTTAATATGACCGGAATCAGGTTTACCTAACTAATTGCTATTGCTAACTTTTCGTAAGTAAAAATAACCAATTATTCCGGCAAGTAAAGAGGCCAATAAGATTCCAATTTTTGCCTGAGACATGTAACTTTCGTTTTCAAAAGCAAGATCGGTAATAAATAAGGACATAGTGAAGCCAATGGCCGCTAAACAGGCAACACCATATACATGCTTCCACTTTACCTTTTGGGGCAGTGCTGCAATTTTAAGCCAAACCATAAGTTTTGAGAATAAAATTATTCCGGTTAATTTTCCTAAAATAAGTCCGCTAACAACGCCAATCAATACAGGACTTAAAACAGCACCAAAAGAGGTTTCTCCAAGGCTAACTCCTGCATTGGCAAAGGCAAATATTGGAAGAATTACGAAGCTTATTAATGGGTGCAGTGCATGCTCCAGCCGTTGTAGAGGGGGAGTGGCATCTTCGGTTAATGAAGAGAATTTTTCAATAGTATAAGTAATATGTTCTTCAGCTTCTTTAGGATCTTTTTTTCTATTCCTGAATTCCTGCTGAATTTCGTAGCCTAGAAGTTTAGCTTTTCTAAGGAATAGTGGGGTATTAATTTTTTTGGTGTTAGGAATTGCGAAGGCGGCCAGAACGGCAGCTATAGTGGCATGTACTCCTGAAAGTAAAATTGCCAGCCACAAACCTCCAATTCCCATAACTGCATAAAAAAGGGTATTTCTAATGCCAATTAAATTGGCTGCGGCAAGAATTAAGAGAAAAACCCCTGCAATTCCCAGACTTTGCAAGGAGATATCTGAGGTATAAAAAAATGCAATTACCAGAACAGCCCCCAGGTCGTCTACGATGGCAATAGCGGTTAAAAACACTTTTAGAGGTAAAGGAACCCTGTCTCCCAAAAGATAAAGTATTCCCAGTGCAAAAGCAATATCTGTAGCCATAGGAATTCCCCAACCCGATACAGAATCAAGGCCCGTATTAAAGTAATAAAAGATAAGTGCAGGAAAAATCATGCCTCCAATCGCGGCTCCTATAGGCAGCATAGATTTTTTTATGCTTGAAAGCTCACCTTGTAGAATTTCCCGTTTAAGTTCAAGTCCAACCACAAAGAAAAAGATAGACATAAGTCCGTCGTTAATCCAGTGCAGTAAATTTTTTCTTATCACAAAATCGTTTATTCCCAGATGAATGTATTGTTTCCATAAGCTATGGTAGGCATCAGCAAAAGGGGAATTAGCTACTATCATGGCTAGTAAGGCCGAAAAAATAAGCAATAAACCTACCGATGTTTTTTTCTCAATAAAATTCTTAATTGGGAGTATAAGATAAATGTCCAGAGGTGATTTTTTCATAGTAAACAGTTGCTAAAAATAGATGTAGAATACTTGATAATAAAGCTATTACCATTTTAGGGATGTAGATATGATAAAACTCAGTTTTTGGGTAATTCATAAAGTATAAAGATCATGAATCCTAATTTGTTTTTTGAAACTGCTAACAACAAAACATTACCCGGTCATCCAGGTTTAATAGTTTGGAGCTTAGCTCGAAATAAAAAAATATTTCCGTTTAATGCCTGTTGGATTGCCATAGGGTAATTTATTACCTTTAGGGCTATAAAGTTTAAATATGGTAAAAAAGCTAACCCAAAGTTTACGCAGGCCTAAAATGAAGTCGGTTAACCAACCTCCCGGAACAGTTACTTATGTAGGAAGAAAAGAGTCTGGTGAAACCAAGCTGGAAGTAATAGATTACAATAAAAACAATTTCGAGAAACTTACCTCTTCCACTACCGAAGATGCTTTTAAATTTGAGGCAGAAGACCGTATTACCTGGTTTAATATAGATGGACTAAGCAATACCGAAGAAATTGAAAAGCTTGGTAAGTATTACGAACTGCATCCATTAATTATTGAAGATATAGTAAATACCACACAACGACCAAAGATAGATGAATATGAAGATTATTTATTTATAGTTGCAAAAATGCTATATCACCAGGATGGAAAATTAGTACATGAGCATATAAGTTTTGTTTTAGGTAGTAACTATGTATTAACATTCCAGGAAGCCGGTGGAGATGTATTTGATGGGGTTAGGGGAAGGCTTGAAAAATCGTACGGGCGTATTAGAAGTAATGGCTCTGATTATCTTGTATTTGCGCTTTTGGATGCTATAGTAGACCATTATTTCCTGGTAGTAGATGAGTTGAGCGAGAAAGTTGAAAGCCTTGAAGAACAATTATTTGAAAGTAAACCGGGCGATGATATCACTGCTGAAATTCAGGATCTTAAACGATCTATTTTAAGAGTTAGGCGAGCGGTTTTTCCCCTAAAAGAAGTTATATTTAGGCTTCAAAAAATGGAAAATGAGCTTATAAAAAGCCGCACTAGAAACTATATAGACGATCTACACGATCATATACTACAGGTTTCAGAAAACATAGATCTCTACAGGGAAATGGCCTGGGGACTTATGGATATGTATATGACCACCCTTAGCAATAAGATGAACGAGGTGATGAAAGTTTTAACCATTATGGCCTCTATTTTTATTCCCCTTACTTTTATTGCAGGAATTTACGGGATGAACTTTCAACACATGCCAGAGTTGCAATGGGAGTACAGTTACTATGTGCTTTGGGGGGTGATGGTTGTGATTTTCCTCTTAATGATTTTTTATTTCAAGCGAAAAAAATGGTTATAACTCAAATAATAATATGAAAAAAATTACTTTAATTGGCCTTGCTTTGTCCTTTACGTTAAGTTGTACGGCGCAAAAAACAGAGAATCCGGTTTACATTGGTACTTATACCAAAAAAGAGGGGCATGTAGATGGAAAGGCCAAAGGAATATATCTAGCAATGCAAAACCCTGAAAACGGAAGTTTACAACCCCAAAAAACAGTTGCTGAAATTACGAATCCTAGTTTTGTAAAAGTCTCAAAAGATGGTGAAAACCTGTATGCCGTAAGTGAATTGGGAAGCGGGAATATAGATTCGGTATTTATTTATTCGTATAAAAGAAAGGAAGACAACAGCCTGGAAGAAATAGGAAAAATTTCTACCGAAGCTTTTGCGCCCTGCCATATTGAGATGGACAAAACCGGAGAGTATGTTTTTGTATCGAATTATTTAGGAGGTGTTGTGATGCTTTATAAAAGAGATGAAAACGGAAATCTTTTAAAACAGCAGAAGCTGGAGTTAGAGAATCCAAAAGAATCTCATGCACATTCGGTTTCAATTTCTTCCGATAATAAAACAGCTTATATATCAGATCTTGGGAACGATAAAATATGGATTTATAACTTTAATGAAAAGGAGGGGAAACTAAGTCCTAAAGAGCAATCATTTGTTGAGTTAGAAGAAGGTTCGGGACCAAGACATTTCGATATTTCTAAAGACAATAATTTTGCCTTTTCGCTGAATGAGATAAATTCTAGCATTAGTGTTTTTAAAATACAAAAAGAGGGTAAACTTGAATTAATACAGAATATTTCAAGTTTGCCTGAAACCTTCAACGGAAATAATTCGGGCGCAGATATTCACGTACATCCTTCCGGAAAATATGTCTATGCTTCTAATCGCGGCCATAATAGCATTGCGGCTTTTAAAATTAACCCAAATTCAGGAAAAATAAGCGTAATTGGCCATTACCCAACCAGAGGGGATACGCCAAGAAATTTTGGGATTTCCCCAGATGGAAAATTCCTGTATGCTGCCAACCAGGACACTTCAACTATTAGCAGTTTTAAGGTGAATATGGAAACCGGCGAACTGGAAGAACACTTGCTGCCTGTTGAGGTTATGTCTCCCGTTTGCGTAGAGTTTGCTGAAGATTAATATTACAAAAAGAAGGCTGTCTGAAAATCTATTCTCGTCAAGCTGAACTTGTTTTAGCTTCTAAGATGTTTTGATTATCAATTTTTATATCCCCGATAAAGAATCGGGGCAGGCTCTGAAATAAATTCAAGATGACGATTTTTAAGAACTTTCCAGACAGCCTCCTTTTTAATTCTAAATACATATATTTTGAAATGAATTCAGAATGATTTAAAGTTACAATTGCTGGATTCAATTATTTACATCTACTTCTTCTATTACAAAAAAGCCGTCATTGCCCTGTGCCTGGTACAGCGGCATAAAAATCCTGGCATCCCATTTACTTTTAACTTCTTCGCCGTTTTGTATCGCCAACACTTCTCCTTTTTCAATTTTTTGAAAATTTTCATAGCCCGGTTGCATTTTAAAAGAATCAGAATCTTTTAAACCGTGCCTATGTATCAGCTCAAAAGTTTTTTGTTCCGGGGCATTCTTTTTAGCAAAACGATCTACACATTCGGGATAGGTTTCAATTTTGGATAAATCCAGCTTACAGGCTTCTTTTAAAGCAAGCCAAATAACCCCTTCGTGATTTTCAACCGAAGTTTTATCTTCGTGCTGCCCGGCTTCAAAAACAAAGCCCGTCATCCCTATTCGGCTTAGATAATGATCTATATCACCGGTTATAATATCACTAAACCCACGTACTATAAAAGTTGGGAAATTATGTGCCCAGGCGTCATTATCGTTCACTTCCTGTACAGAAACATAGGGCAAACTTGCCGATGAGGTAGTATGGCAATCCAGAAAATATCGTTTTGTATACTCCTTTTCCGGGTATTGATTTAAAATCTCAATGATTTCCCACATTTCTTTTTGTTCATGGGTATGCTTCTTTTTTTGTTTGATGTTTTCTTCGGTCCAAACCCTGTTTAAATCCTCATCTATATAACGTTTGTTTTGATTTAATGCTTTATGGTTTCCGGAAACTCCAACCAGGGTTCCTTGAATTGTGGGATTTGTCTTTTTTAATTGTTTAAAAACTTCTTCAAGAGCCTTTACACCACTGGGTTCATTGCCGTGGATTCCCGCGGTAACAAAAAGTAAAGGTCCTTCTTTATTACTGCTATATTCTCCAATTATCCTGGGAATATTTTTATTTGGTTTGTTGCTCATAACACGTGGTTTTTTATTGGCACCGCCAAAGGATAAATTACCCCCTAGGCTTGCTTATAAATTAAAAATTTGTTTTTACCGAATGCCTTCTCGGCTTGCCCCGAGACTTATTCCATACAGGCAATTTCCCTGTTGGTAAATTGATGACCATAAAGGTTTTTGTACTCAACTTTGCGTTCTATCGCCTCAATTACTACATCTGAGAATTCTGGTAATCCTATATCTTTAAAATGTTCCATCCCACCGGGACTTAACACATTAATTTCAATCAATTTATCTTTTACAACATCAAGACCCACAAAGAAAAGTCCGTCGCGAATTAGTTTTGGGGCAGTAAGATCTACAATTCGCTGCATCTCGGGAGTAAGGTCACTGCTATCGGCAGTGGCGCCCAGGGCAAAATTACTTCTAAATTCACCTTCCCCGCTTACTCGCCTAATAATAGCCTGTTTACCGTCCTTAACCATTACACGACCGTTCATTAGAATTATTCTTACATCACCATCTTTGACGGCCGGCAAAAATTCCTGGGCAATAACATATCCCTTCTGGCTAATTGTTTCAATTATCTGATTAATGTTTTTTTCGTTTTCATCTACCAGAAAAACATTTTGTCCACCTGAGCCTTCCAGTGGTTTTAAAACAATCTTTTTATTGTTATTTTCCCAGAACTCCAGGATATCCTCTTTTTTTCGGGTAATAAGCGAGTTGGGTTTAATTTCTGCCGGAAGCTCTTCAAAGTATAACTTATCGATAAATGCATTAGAAAGAGCATAAGCATCGTTTAGTACCAATACCCCTTGCTGTTGCATCATTCTTCCAAAGGCAACCCCGGCTTGTTCTGCCCACTTTCGACCAGATTCTTCTTCGGTGGGATTATTTCTAATAAATAATACATCTAAAGTCTTTGCTGTGATCTTTCTTTTTCTGGCTTTAGAGCTTTGTAAAGCTTCCAGAAATTTTTTTGGTGATTTGGTTTTGGTATTCTTGGGTACCTGCGTGCTGTTTATGCTTATAGGCGCATCGTGGTGAAAATTAAAATCTCCCACTCCCATAGCATACACTTCGTGACCTCTGGAATGGGCCATAGTCATTAACATTACGGAAGTTCCGCAACTTTCGGTTTCAATATCGTTTAATACAAAGCAAATTTTCATTGGGTTATCATTTTTGAAAGGGGAAGTCCCTCCCTGATTAGGTTTAATTTATTGGTAATATTTTCGGTTAATAAATAACTGGGGCGCAACGCGCTTGTTTTTAATACTTTTCTTTCGGTTAGTTCTTCAATAATTTTGGTATGTTCTAATCCAAATTTTCCTGCTAGTAAAGGCTCATATTCTCCGCCATTTTGTAAATAATCACGAAGTTGTACCAAACCTTTTAAATAAATTATATCTTTTAGAAATCCGCCTCCCTGCATAATCCTGGAAGTAATATTAAAAGCCCTGGATGCAGAGAATCCGTAATCCATTTTTAATAGTCTAAATAACTGTGGAAATTCTGCTCCCTCAATTAAAGCCGAGCCCGCTATTACACGTCCGGCCAGGGTTCTAAGTCTGTTTGCTGTTAAGCCACCTACTAAATACTCAGACATTACGGCCAGGCCTTCCTGTAGCGGATCATAATCGGCAAGACCACTACTTAAAAGTTGCAAAGGCTGCCGGGTTCCGTTGTAATGGGTAAGCACATGGGTACCAACTTCGTGCTGAATTAAGGCCATTGCTTCGGTTTTATTCATTTTATAATCTGCCGGAACATAAAGCTCACCATTGTTAACCATTATAATGTTCACATCTTTGCGAATATGAACTTTACTTTTAAAGTTTTCATCCTGTTCGGCGAAATAATCGAATTCTCTACGAGCCAAACTACTAAAGCCTTTGGCATCAATAAACTCGGCATTTTTATCTTCTTCTGTTTCATTAAGCTCTCTTAAAATTGTTCCTGCTTCTTCGCTTAATTTCGGACTTAAGCCTTTGTAAAGTCTAATGCTATTATAGAAAAAATTTGATGTACCTCGTTCGCTTAACATCGTAATTTGCTGATCCAGTTCTTCTCGTTTTTCCCTAAAAATATGGGACATAGCAGGATCGTCTATTTCTTCAATTTTTAAATTATAGAGTTCTCTTTTTAATAGATCGGGATCTATGGGAAGCAACCTATAATGGTAATCCAAAACTTTTTCGTACTTGCTTTCAAAAAACGTGTTTTTTATATCCTGAATATTAGCCGGTGAAATAAGCCATAGAAACTGGTAAGAACGTTCTATTTTTGCCAGGGCTTTGTCTACCTCAAAAACTTTTTCTTTTAAGTGTTTCCTTCCCAATGCAAGATAACTGCCTACACCGCTGGTAGTTTGTACACGCACATAATCGTAGATGGCTTTGTGAATACAGGTTATAAGATAGTCTTTAAATTGCCTTAAAAAGACAGGATAAATTTTGTTGTCTTTATCGCGGAAAACAGGTGGAATTTCGAGGCCTACAACAACAGCACCTGATTTTTTTGCCTCTTCAATACTCAAAATTTCCTGATCGCCTTCTTTTTGTCTATTTGGGGTGTCTTTTATTTCAGCTTTTAAGTATAATCCACTAAAAACCTGATTGATATCATTAAGCTCTTTTTGTAAAACTTTTATAGAGGTAGGGAGCTTTTCAGCCGGAGCCTTTATGGTAAAACAATCATTGGGCTCACCCGTATAGATTTCAAAAATCATATAAGATTTAAAATCTGTTGAAAGTTTATCTGCTAAAGCATAAATAAGTTTTCGATAGGCCTCAAAAAACTTATCTCCAATTAAAAGATAGGAAGCTTCACTAACAACTATTCGTTCGGTACCTTCATCATCCTGTCTTTTTCTGTATACTATCAGGTAAGGTAAATTGTCTTCTATATGTATTAAACCTCCTCCCGGAAGTGAAGCACTTAGTTTGCCATCTTCTTCCAGGATTGTTAAAATTTTTTTAATCGATTTTTCCGATAAATCAGATATATTCAGCATTTTGGTTTTCTTCTAAAAGTTTACTCGTTAATCGAGATTTATGCTTCGAGGTTTAGCCCGAAATCAAAAAATCTTTTCATTTAATGCCTCGTTGGCTTGCCATGAGGTAATTTACTTGTTCTATGTTACTAGAAAACCACTTTTATGTAGCACTAAATTGAACATATAAGTGGTTAAACTTGAAATAAATTTAGAAAGAAAACCAGTGAATATTAATTTGTAAACCTACTTTGGGTTTTATTTAAGAGATATATAGAAAATTACTTAAAAGCCTTTAAAATTAGCCGAAAGCACTTATTTGAGATAGAATGACTGATGAAATTTGTTAGTAGGCGAGAATATATTTCACTTTTCCTTTGATTTTTCAACCTGATTACGGGCGCTTTTAATTTCCTCTTTCGTGGCAGGTTTTGGTTTTTGTGCTGCGGCTTTTTCGGGTTCTAGATTGAGTTCTATGTATAAAGGCAAATGATCTGAATCTATTTTGCTTCCCAGTTTAAAATCGGCTACTCTAAATTCTTCGGTTACAAAAACGTGATCTAAAGACCAGCGCATCCAAAAACTGTTAGCATCGAAAGTGTTATAAAAACCTCGGCCAATCCTGGTATTTAATAATCCGCCAACCTTTTGAAAGAGGGCAGTAGTTGAAGACCAGGCTACATCGTTAAAATCTCCGGCTACTACAACCGGTAATTTAGAGTCTCTGGCCATTAGGGCTACTTTCATCATCTCTGCATCCCTATCGGTAGAAGAAGGGTTGTGCTGCGGCATGGGAGGGGTAGGATGGATGGCGTGAAACATTATTTCTTTACCCGATCTTAATTCCAGGACGCTATGAATAGAAGGAATGCTATCATCTACTAAATATCGCAGTTGGGGATTTTTGAGTGCTAATTTTGAATAAAGTAACATCCCATAAGTATTATCCAATGGCGCTTCAACTTTATAGGGATAAGAAGCAGTGATTTTAGAAAGATCATTTTTCCACCGATTATTTGTTTCGGTAAAAAGCAATATGTCGGGATTTTGTTTTTTGATATCGGCAATTATCAAATCGGGATTTTCGTTTTCCTGCAACACATTGGCCGAATAAAGGCTAAATTTATTACTGGTATTTTCTGAGGAAACCTGTCCAACCTCGTAGTTTTTATGGGGAAAGTAGGGATATATTTTCACAACCTGAAAAGTAAAACAGGCTATAAGCACCCCCATAAAGATATAGTCTTCAATTCTTTTAACCTCAAACCTAATAAAATAGGCAGCGATTGCGGTAAGGGTAAGCAGGCTTAATTGAATGTGTAAGTAATCAAATATCCTTATCCACCAATAGTCGGCTGCAATTAATGGAACTAAGGTCATTACTACTGCGATAATCCCAAAAACCTGAAGAAATCCTTTTAAAGTCATATTACTTTATTGGTATCGCCAAAGAGTATACCCGAGGCTTGCATTGAAATTAAAAATTTGTTTCCAACTAATGCCTCGTTGTTTTGCCTTTGGAATTTTACTAATATTTTGATGAAAAATATGATAAGTTAAATAAAATTAAGCATTTTGATTTCTTTTTAGCCAATAATTGAGAATTAATGCTTAAAAGCTTGCCGATGGATGAAAATCTTTCCACCTAAGACGTTTGATTTGCCACAAAATAATTTATACGCTATTTGAAATTTAAATAGACTTAGATTGATGCGGGCTAAACTATTTTTTGGCATTATTGATAGATCCACTTTCAATTTGCTTATTTAAATAATCTCTTAAATCATCACCCGATGGAGCCTCAAATAATTGAAGATCAAAAAATGATACCGCGGCTATTACATGATCAAAGATGTCGGCAGTGATATACTCGAAGTTTTCCCAGCGTTTATCACGGCTAAAGCATAAAATTTCTACAGGAATACCGTGTTCGGTTGGTTGTAGGTGCCGTACAATAATGTACATTTCTTTATGAACCGCAGAATGATTGTTTAAATAAGTATCTATATATTTTCTAAAAATACCCAAATTGGTTTGGTTTCTTCCGTTTAATGGTAAGCTGGTATCAATTTGGTGACTAGTGTTGTATTCATTAATTTCATCCTGTCTGTCTTTAAGATAAGTAGAAATTAACTGGATTTTTTTATACTTTTCAATGTCTTCAGCGGTAATAAATTTAACCGAATTCTGTTTAATAAAAATCGCCCTCTTAATTCTTCTTCCCGGAGATTCCTGCATACCACGCCAGTTCTGAAAAGATTCAGAAATGAGGCTGTAGGTAGGGATAGAGGTAAATGTATTATCAAAATTCTGAACCCTAACCGTAGCGAGGGTTATTTCGGTTACGGTACCATCGGCTCCATATTTACTAAAAGTTATCCAGTCGCCAATTCTAACAATATCGTTTACACTAACCTGAATGGAAGCTACAAAGCCCAGGATAGTATCTTTAAAAATCAACAACAAAATTGCTGAGGCAGCACCAAGGGAGATAATAAAATTAATAACATCTTTGTCGGTGATTTCAGCTACAATAAAAAGTATTGCAAACAACCAAACAATAATCATCACTACCTGAATATAACTTTCAACAGGTTTGTCGTGAAAAGATTCTAAAGTTCTTAAATAGGCTTTTGTCCCCCTTAAAATGCTTCTTATAATCCAAACAATAAGAAGTATTATATAGATGTCTACTACAAAATAGAACGACTTAATGGCCAGTGGGAAGTCTACCAGGATAAAAGGTACGGTAATGTATACAATGAATATAGGAAGGATTTGCCCTATATATTTTGGAAAATTGGTTTTTATAAGAAAATCGTCAAAAGAGGTTGTGGTTTTATTACTGAAACTTTTAAAAGCTTCTATCACAAAATTCTTTATCAGGTAATTAACCCCAAAAATTATTAAAATAAGAATCAGGATATTTAATAGCAGGTTAAGGTAAAGAGCTACCGTAGTATTTACCCCCTGATTAATTAAGAAATTTTCAAAAAGACAGATAAGATTCTTAAATCCTTCTTCTAAATCCATAGTTTAGAGATATTTTTTTTCAACATAAAAAGGACCAAATGGAACCAGAGAACAACCCAATATCACAAATAGTTCTTTAAAGTTCCAGTTTAGGGGTTTAAATAACCAAACAGCACCTATAACATAGGCAATAAAAAGTACCCCATGGGCCATTCCTACTTGTTGTACCATTGCTGGCATATCCCAAATATATTTTAGCGGCATGGCGATAAATAACAACAATAAAAATGAAAGTCCTTCCAGGATACTTACATACTTAAAAACCTTTTTTTGCTTTTCTAGAGACATAGTTTAAAATTTAGATTGCAAAGATAGTTTTTATAGAGAACCTGGTAATTTATAATGGCTTTTTCCTTGAAATATTTAGCGGTGAATTTATATTCTATAAGAAGGATTAGCAAATTGAATTTTATTAATTTGCATTTTAATTAAAACAAAAGAAATGAGCTCAAAAATATTGGTAACCGGCGGACTTGGTTTTATAGGTTCACATACCGTGGTGGCACTTCAGGAAAAAGGTCACGAAGTGGTGATTATAGATAATTTGTCTAATTCTTCTATAGATGTGCTTGCCGGAATCACTAAAATAACCCAAAAAACACCGGTATTTGAAAATATTGACCTTCGGAATAAAAATGAGGTAAAAGAATTTTTTGAAAAGTATCCGGATATTGAAGGGGTTATTCATTTTGCTGCTTCCAAAGCCGTGGGAGAAAGTGTTGAAAATCCATTGCTTTACTACGAAAATAACCTTTCAAGCTTAATTTATTTACTCCAGGAACTACAACAAAAAGAAAGCGCCTATTTTATTTTTAGTTCTTCCTGTACGGTTTACGGGCAGGCCGATGAACTACCAATTACCGAAAATGCTCCGGTAAAAAAGGCCGAATCTCCTTACGGAAATACCAAGCAAATAGGAGAGGAGATAATTACCGATACGGCTAAAATAAATAAAAACTTTAAAGCGATTTCACTTCGGTATTTTAACCCTATTGGGGCGCATCCATCGGCTGAAATTGGAGAACTGCCCATTGGTACCCCACAAAACCTTATTCCTTTTATTACGCAAACTGCTATTGGAAAAAGAAAAGAACTTTCGGTATTTGGTGACGATTATCCAACCCCCGATGGAACTTGTATAAGAGATTATATTCATGTAATAGACCTGGCCAAAGCGCATGTTGTGGCTTTAGAACGTCTTCAAAAAAATAGAGAAAAAAGCAACTTTGAAGTTTTTAATCTTGGAACCGGGAAAGGAAGCTCGGTGCTGGAAGTTATTAATTCGTTTGAGCGCTCTACCGGAGAAAAATTACCTTACAAAATAGTGGGTAGGCGCGAAGGAGATATCGTAGCAGCTTATGCTGATACACAAAAGGCCAATAAAGAATTGGGATGGAAAACCGAAAAACATTTAGATGAAGCTCTAAAAAGTGCCTGGGAATGGCAAAAAGAAGTGGTGAAAAGAGAGGAGAATAATTAATTTAACTGATATATATAAGAGAGGCTGTCAAAATTTAAAACAGCCTCTCTTTGTATTTATAAATACCTACCGTGTACCATTCACAATAAACGCGTGAATTACCCCCGGAACCCAGCCCAGGGCAGTTAGTAAAAGACTTATTAGAAATGTGACCCCTAAACCATGTTTAAGAAATACAGATAGTGGTGGTAATAGGATATTTAAAATAATGGTTAACATAATTATATTTTTTTGGTTGTTACTATCGAAATTACATAGAAATACCAGTCTAATAATTAGATTTAACGAGTTCTTGGTAGGGGTTTAACAAAACATCAGGCTTTAAATTTTCTATATCTGGCCAGCATAAATACATAAATGCTGTAGCATACAAAGCCCGCAGCAACTATGCCCATTAACCACGAGCCATATTGCGATTCCTGTAAGAATGAAAACGCATCAGTAGTACCTTTCATATTAGAGGTATTTGATGCCAGCGCAGCTTTAACAAAAATATAGGCAAGTATACAAAATATGATGCCCCGGGCAATTAACCCAAGATAGCCGGTATTTTTAATGGTTTTTCTTTTCTTTTCGTCACTAATAGAATCATAACCAAAATCCTGTAAAAATTCTTTTGTTTTGGCTTTTTTAAATTGAAAGATACCTGCAATAGCCAGCCCAATACCAATTACTGCAAATACAATTACACCGGCAGTACCCGAAAGTCCCGAACTGGAATTGCCGCTACCAGAAGAAGCAGCATTAATTAAAGTCATAAATGCATAAACAGATAAACCAAAGTAAAGTATAGCACTTATAAAATATGCCAGTCTTTTCGCTTTAGCTTTTTTATCATCACCAATATTTTCTGGATCTTTTAAAGATTGGATAAATCTCCATACCGAATAACATAAAAGTCCAAGACCAAGTAGAATTAGTAAAGCATTTCCAAAGGGCTGCTTTTCCAAAAATTCAATTATCTGTAATTTACTGGACTTTTGCCCGCCCATATTAAAAGCAGCCAAAAAGGTAAGTACTCCTGTGATGCCATACACAGAAGCTTTAGCAACATAGCCAACACGGGCTACATTTTTTAGTTTAGAATCCATATTAAAATTTTAAGGTTAGTTCCTTAAAATTAGTTTTTTTGGAATTTAACAGCAGTATTCTTGGGAAAAGTTTAGTGTTTACACCATTTCAAAAATTACCAGGGCATACAAATAAAAACGCACAAACCTAAGTAAACCAAACAATAAATAACTCGGGAATGGAAATTTTATAATACCTGCTGCAATACTTGTCATGGCAAAGGGAATAGGTAGTAATGCTCCTACAATAATTAAAAAGCCACCCCATTTTCTGGTATTTTTAATATGTTGAGCCATTTTCACTTCTATTGCTTCGTGAACAGCCGGGATTTTGGTCATCCATCTTCCCATAAAATAGGAGATCACACCGCCTAAATAAGATACAAGGGCTAATAATGAAAGATATAAAATAGGACTGGCCGATTTACCTGACCATGCAATAAATAGTTCAGGAGGAATTAAACCAAGCAGGGATTCTGAAGCAAAGAAAACACTAATAATACCCAAAGGGGAATAAGTCTCGGTTACCGTAACCAACATGTCCTCAATATCAAGAACAAACCTATCTATAGCCCAAAGTGCAGCTATAAATAAAACGATTGGTAAAATTGCTTTCTTTATGCTATTCCAAACAAAACTGTAAAAACCGGTATAACTATAATACTGGTGTAACAAGCGTATGCGCGACTTCTTTTTAGATTTCGCATCTTTCTTCATCAAATTCTCCTTTAGCAATTTACTCACTAAGTAAGTTTATAAAACTTCGATATTGTATCAAAAAACTATATTACTCTACTTAATGTCCCGGAATAAACCCGAGATGATTTCTTATTGAGGTATTCAATAAGATTTGCCCGATACCTTTCAAATATCAGGCCGTAATATTCATAAAAGTTACGATCTAATTCTCTTCTGCATATTCATTGAATGCGTTTACGTATTCACGCAACTCAATTTCATTTACACGATTTGAGGGGTCGGCCATTAGAGAAAGTAAATAATCCAGACTTTCCTGTCCGGTTGTTTCTTCCTGTACCGGTGCTTCCTCTCCTTCTTCTACCGCCTCATCACCAGGAATGGCAATATTAAAAGAATCGTAAGCTTCTACGTGTTCAAAGGTTAACCTAATTACTTTTGCTAATAAAGGCTGCCCTTCTTCTACTACAAGGGGTCTTAAGTCTTTGAGGTCGCTTATCAACGTGTTGGTGATTATTCCGTTGCGCATTAAATCACGCTGAATCTTGTTTAGTAATTTTTGGGCTTTTATATTGTTCAAGAGAAAATAAGTTAATCAGGTTATACTATTTTTTGCAAATGTACTGCTTTCGTCGTTTTATGAAACATTTTTGGAAAAAAATAAGTAGAAATTCAGATAAATATATTTGGAATTATACGACTGCTAATTTAAACAGATGGTTCTTATGGTTTTGATAAACAGATTTTTATATGTTGTTAGTTTAAAGCTTGGTTTAATATTAACAATATCTTAGTCCTTAAGATTTCAGCAAAATAGCATTGTTTAGTAGATTTAACTCAATCAAAAAAATAAGAAATACTATGAATTCATTAAAAGGAAAAGTGGCATTTATAACCGGTGGAAGTAAAGGTATAGGTTATGGAGTAGCCCAGGCGTTGTTAGATTTAGGGATGAAGGTAGCTATTACAAGCAGATCTAAAGAGGCTGCTGAAACAGCTGCTAAAGATTTAAGTGCAACCGATGCCTTGGGTCTCGAAGCCGATGTAAGAAATTATGAAAGTCAGGAAAATGCCGTAAAAGCAGCTATAGATAAATTTGGACAAATGGATGTGATGATAGCCAATGCCGGAATTGGGCATTTTGGTTCCATAAGCGAGTTATCGCCAAAACAATGGCAGGAGACGATAGACACCAATCTTACCGGTGTATTTTACAGTGTTAAAGCTAGTTTAGAAGCTCTAGAAAAATCTAAAGGATACCTTATTACTATTTCCAGCTTAGCCGGAACTAATTTTTTTGCAGGAGGAGCTGCTTATAATGCCAGCAAATTTGGCCTAACAGGATTTACACAAGCGGTGATGCTAGATCTTAGACAAAAAGGAGTGAATGTAAGCACCATAATGCCCGGATCTGTAGCTACTCATTTTAACAATCATACGCCAAATGCTGAAGATGCCTGGAAGATACAACCTGAAGATATTGGCGAGTTAGTAGTAGATCTTTTAAAAATGAATAAGCGTACGCTACCAAGTAAGATAGAGGTAAGACCATCGCAGCCACCAAAAAAATAATTTTTTATTAAGTTATATTTAGAGGCTGTTTTAAAAGGTTATTTTATCGGTTATTTTGAATTTATGTCAAAATCTAAGTGTCTTATTGAAGACATCATAGACACAGAAAGAAATTTGGCTTAACGACAATTAAACTTTCCAAACAGCCTCTTTTTTTATCGGTTCATTTATCGTAATATTGCAATAAACAATTTATATGGGGCTTACAAAATCTGAAATGTTTACAAGGTCGCAAAACGAACTGGCTGGTATCGCTAAAGTACTGGGCCATCCCGCACGGATTGCAATTTTACAAGAAATAATAAAATCTAAATCCTGTATTTGCGGTGATTTGGTGCAGGAAGTAGGGCTGGCGCAACCTACCATTTCCCAACATCTAAAGGAATTAAAGAATATTGGGCTAATAAAGGGTGATATAGAAGGTACGCGCGTGTGCTATTGTATTAATACTAAAAAATGGGAAGAGGTGAAGCAGCTTTTTCATAGTTTTTTTGATACGCATATTCCAATGAATGATGATTGCTGCTAATTCACTTAAACTAAATAAGCATTATTATTCTTTCTAAAAATTTTAAATTTTCCTTCCAGGTAAATTACCTCTGGGCAAGCCCAAGAGGCATCCGTTGGAAACAAATTTTAATTTCGCGGCAAGCCTCGGGGCATTACACCCATTGGCGGTGCCAATAAAAAATCTATCTGTTTATGACTCAAAAGAAAATGGGTTTTCTCGATAAATATCTAAGTTTATGGATTTTTCTGGCCATGTTTATAGGGGTGGCTATTGGTTATTATGTTCCGCAAAGCGCCGGTGTTATAAATTCGTATAGTGTAGGTGCTACCAATATTCCTATCGCCATTGGATTAATTTTAATGATGTATCCCCCTTTGGCTAAAGTAAATTATAAGTATTTACCGGGCATTTTTAAGAATATAAAGATCCTTGGTATTTCCTTATTACTTAATTGGATAATAGGGCCTTTATTGATGTTTTTTCTAGCTATCATTTTTCTTCAGGATCATCCCGAATATATGGTTGGGCTTATTCTAATTGGGTTGGCACGTTGTATTGCGATGGTTTTAGTATGGAATGATCTTGCTGAAGGTAGTAGCGAATATGGCGCCGGTTTGGTGGCTTTAAATAGTATTTTCCAAATATTCTTCTATAGTTTTTATGCCTGGGTTTTTATTACTGTTTTACCACCCTATTTTGGGTTTGAAGCTGCCATTGTAGATATTTCAATAGGAACCATTGCAGAAAGCGTTGCTATTTACCTTGGTATTCCTTTTCTGGCAGGCTATTTAAGTAGGGTGTTTTTGGTTAGGGCCAAAGGCGAAGACTGGTATAAAAACAAATTTCTTCCGGCAGTTTCTCCACTTACCCTTATCGCATTACTATTCACCATTTTGGTTATGTTTAGTTTAAAAGGAGAAACCATAGTAAATATTCCGGTAGATATTGTTTTAATAGCTATTCCTTTAGTGATTTATTTCGTCTCAATGTTTTTTATAAGTTTCTTTATTTCGAAATATTTTGGAGCTGGTTATAAACAAAATGCCTCCATTTCTTTTACGGCAACAGGTAATAATTTTGAACTTGCCATTGCGGTAGCTATTGCGGTCTTCGGAATAAACAGTGGCCAGGCCTTTGCAGGTGTGATTGGGCCCTTAATTGAAGTTCCTGTTTTAATAGGCCTGGTTAGCGTGGCATTTTGGCTGAAACAGAAATATTATCCGAAAGAAAAATTAGGCTAATGGCTGAAATCTATGATGTAATAATAATTGGAGGTGGGCAAAGCGCACTTGCCTGTGCTTATTACGCGAGAAGAACAAGCCTGAATTACCTAGTACTTGACGGGCAGGAAACTTGCGGCGGGGCCTGGCAAAAAACCTGGGATTCTTTAAGTTTATTTTCCCCGGCAGAGCACGCTTCGCTTCCGGGTTGGTTAATGCCAAAAGCTAAAGATAAGTTTCCCGATAAAAAACACGTAATTAATTATTTGTGTGCGTATGAAGAACGATACGATTTTCCAATTAAAAGGCCTGTAAACGTCACAAATGTGGAAAAAGAATTGGCTGTATTCAGGCTTAAAACTTCGGAAGGGGAATTTTTTTCAAAGGCAGTAATTTCGGCTACCGGAACCTGGAATGCACCTTATATACCCAAAATTGAGGGAATGGAAACTTTCCGCGGAAAACAAATTCATTCATCTCAATATAGAAATACAGATAAATTAGAGCATAAGAAGGTACTTGTTGTTGGGGAAGGAAACTCTGGCGCCCAAATTTTAGCCGAAGTTTCTAAAGTGGCACACACCAGTTGGGCCACTTTAAAAGAACCCGAATTTTTACCAGACGATGTAGACGGTAGCGTGCTTTTTAATGTGGCCACAGCTAAATATAAAGCTGAAAATGAAGGGAGGGAATTTAATCTCAAAAATTATAATCTTGGCGATATTGTTATGCTTCCTGCCGTTAAGCAAGCCAGGCAAAGAGGAGTACTTGTAAGTAAAGGTAAGTTAAGCGGATTTACGCAAGATGGCGTGATTTGGGAAGATGGAACACAGCAAGTGTTTGATATTATAATTTGGTGTACCGGTTTTCACTATGCTACTAATCATTTAAAAAATATTGCCCATTTGGATGGAAAGGGGAAAATTAAAACTGAAGGGACAAAAGCCAAACAAACAGAAGGACTTTGGCTGGTAGGTTATGGTAGATGGACGGGGTATGCCAGCGCTACTTTAATTGGGGTTGGTAGAAGCGCCCGGGCTACAGTAAAAGAGCTAACCGATTATTTAAAGGGTCTTTAATTTATACCTATACAATAAGTTGAACAACCTAAAAATTTACTGTATTATTGATATTTCATGCTTTGGCGGTGCCAATAAAAAAGGAATTTTTTTAGGAGGCAATGAACTAAAGATATTCTTCTAATCAGGATTCTATGATGGAGTAAATGTTATGATTTCTTAAAGAAGTGCGAAAAAACCTATAATACACCGTAACTTTACCGATAAAAAAGCATCAAATTTGCCCAATATTATTCCCAATTACTGGCAGGAATTCCTGAAATACCTTAGAAGTACCGACTTTTCTAAAGCTATGGTGCTTACCTTGTCTATTGGTTTGCCGGTAGGGGTTTCTATTTGGTTGGGAAATTCTGAAATAGGTTCGGTATTGGCAATGGGAGCTTTATTAAGTTCGCCCAGTGATATCCCCGGTAGCTTTAGGCATCGCAATTTTGGAGTTATTATAGCAGCCTTGCTGGCGGGAATAGTTTCGATAATTATGGCCTATGCATCAGCTTATCTCTGGCTGGTTTTTCCGCTTTTGGGACTTTTAATGTTTGGGATAGCTTATTTGGCTGTTTATGGATTTAGGGCTTCCCTGGTTGCTTTTGCCGGACTATTTGCCATAGTGTTAAGTTTTGCCAATATTTCTACTGAAATTCTTCCCTGGGAACGCGGACTTCTTATTACTGCCGGTGGAATTTTCTATTTATTATTGAGTAATCTTTGGACTCTTATAAACCCTAAACAGCATACAGAACAACTTTTGGCCGAATGCCTCGAGCTAACTGCGCAGTACCTTAAAACAAGGGCACATTTGCTTACTGAAACAGGGGAACGCGAAAAACTTCAGAAAGAATTATTCTTGCTACAAAGCGATCTTAACGAGAAACACGAAAGCCTTAGAAACCTTCTAATAAATGCGAGGCGCGCTTCCGGAAATTCTAATTATGCACGCAAGAGATTGCTTATTTTTATAGAATTGGTAGATATCCTGGAATTGGCCATGGCCAACCCCGTAGACTATAATAAAATGGATGAAGTTTTAGGGGAAGACCGGGAACTGCTACATCGATTTAAAAAATTAATTAAGAAGATTGCTTTTCAACTGGATGAAATTTCTATTGTTATAGAAAAGAAAAAAGAAGCCAGCTCCAAAGAAATTAGGACGTATTTAAAAGGGATAGAGGAGAACTTTAAGGAAGTTCGTGGGCTTATTGCTTCCGATAATACCGAAAAGGCGTTTTTGCTTCAAAATCTATTTGATTATTTAGAAAAGCAGGGACAAAAAATTAATACCATTATTCGGGTATTGCATAATTTAGATACCCGGGAAACTACTTTGTTAAAAAATAAAGAAGTTTCGCAGTTTATTACCCCACAGGATTATGATCCCAAACTTCTAATTGAAAATTTTAATTTTGGCTCGCCAATTTTTAAACATTCTTTAAGGCTTGCTATCGTTGTTTTAGTAGGTTTTGGTATTGGACTATATTTTTCTTTTGAAAATGCTTATTGGATAATTCTCACTATAGTGGTAATTATGCGCCCAAATTACGGGCTTACCAAAGATCGTTCTAAACAGCGAATTCTAGGAACCCTAATAGGTGCCGTTATTGCCCTGGGAATTGTTTTGGTAGTTAAAAACCAGGTTGTGTATGGTGTTTTAGGCCTGTTTTCGTTAACCCTGGCATTTTCCTTATTGCAACGTAATTATCGTACTGCGGCTGTTTTTATAACCTTGAGTATTATATTTATTTATTCACTTCTAAAACCCGATGTTTTTAGTGTGATTCAATTTAGGGTGATAGACACTGTTTTGGGGGCCGGCCTGGCTGCGTTGGGGAATATTCTTCTTTGGCCTGCCTGGGAATCACAACATATTAAAAGTGTGATTGCCGAAAGTATAAGGGCCAATAAAACTTACCTGCAAGAAATTGATGCTTTTTATCATAAAAAAGGCGGTTTGCCAACTTCCTATAAGCTTTCCAGAAAAAAAGCATTTCTGGAAATGGGTAATTTAAGTGCCTCTTTTCAAAGAATGACGCAGGAGCCAAAATTTAGACAAAAGGAATTAGGGCAACTTTATAAAATTGTAGGTTTAAACCAAACCTTCCTTTCTGCACTGGCCTCGCTAGGAACTTTTATTCAAAACCATAAGACTACGGCTGCTTCAAAAAATTTCGAGATTTTTGTTTTTCATATTAGCACCAATTTGGAAAATGCCAAAATGGGCCTTGAAGATATCAGGCAACTACAGGATGTTGATCCTACCCGAACTCAAAAAGCAGCTTCAGAGTTGTTTAAAACCTATAAAAAACTACTTCTAGAAAGAGAAAACCAGTTAAAAGAAGAATCGGGAAAAGGTCAAAAGGAGGTGCAGTTAAAATTACAGGAAGCGCAATTAGTTAGCAGTCAATTACAATGGTTGTTGGAGATTTCAGAGAACCTTCAAAAAACTATAGCGAAAACAAAATTCAGCTAAATGAGTAAACGCCAGTTAAAAAAATACCTTCAGGATTTACCAAAAGAAGAATTGGAAGAACAAATTATAGACCTTTATGAGCGTTTTAAACCCGTAAAGGTTTTTTACGACTTTGTTTTTAATCCACGAGAAGAAGAACTTATACGGAAGGCTAAATTAAAAATATCTAAAGAGTATTTTTCGGAAACCAGGCGTAAACCTAAAGCCCGTAGATCTATAGCTCAAAAAGAAATCAAGCATTTTCAGCAGCTTGGTGTAGAAGCACATCTAACAGCAGACCTTATGCTTTTTAATATTGAAATTGCCCAAACCTATGCTGATGAAAAAAATAATTTGAAAGAAGCTTTCTGTAAAAGTATGTTTAAATCTTTTGAAGAAGCGGTAAAGTTTATTTTAAAAGAAGGTATCCTGCCTGAATTTAAGCTTAGGATCTTAAAGATTGCTGCCGAAGCCGAACGACAAAAATGGCCTAATTCCTACAGGTTTGAAAAGATAGAAATGCAATTTCAATAAATACCTTTTATAACTGACTTTTATATTTGAGTGGATATTTAGAGAGAGGCTTTTATAAGTAGAAGAGAACTTAATATTTTTATTTCGTATAGAAATTAAATAGGCTCATTGAAAGCATTTATAATAAATTAGGTAGAATTTGATTTGCTATTGTTTACTTTTGGAATAAAACGAAAAGTACCTTTCTAAAAATTGCAGTTTTAAATGAGCCAGAGTGAAGTTATAGAGAAAATAAAGGCACAAAAAAATTTACCAAATTTAAAATTCAGTATTAAGGAAAAAACTGAAGCCTTTACCAATAACCTATTTTACACGTTGTTTGATGAAGAAACGCCTGTAAAAGAAAATATTAAAAAGTTAGGAGAAGATTTTGAAGAACTTGCAGATTTGGTGTGCTGGGAGCCAGATACCCCCTGTAGGGATATTTGGCAGGAATATTTAGATAGATTGCCCGAAATTTTAAAAAAACTACATAAAGATGCCAGGGCAATTTCAGAGAATGATCCTGCAGCAAATTCCATAGAAGAAGTTATTCTTTCTTATCCGGGTTTTTTCGCTATAGCTATTTATCGTTTTAGCCATGAGTTTTATAAATTCGGTCTTCCACTTGTGCCACGTTTAATGGCCGAGTGTGCACATGCCCTTACCGGAACAGATATTAACCCGGGAGCGCATATTGGTACACCTTTCTTTATAGATCATGCCACAGGAGTGGTAATAGGTGAAACAGCGGTTATAGAAGATAATGTAAAGATCTACCAGGGAGTAACCCTGGGGGCACTTTATGTAGATCGCAATTTAAAAGATGTAAAAAGGCATCCTACCATAGAAAAAAATGTTACAATTTATGCGAATGCTACTATTTTAGGAGGTGAAACAATTATAGGGGCCAATAGTGTGATAGGAGGAAATGTATGGTTAACGGCTTCTGTGCCTAAAAACTCCATGGTTTCACATAATCCACAAATCAATATAAAAAATACGAATAGATAATGAATAATTCTATATTAGATTTAATAGGAAATACACCTTTGGTGAAAGCCCAAACTTTAGTTGAAAACCCAAAGGTGGAACTCTACTTTAAGCTTGAAGGTCAAAACCCGGGTGGAAGTGTAAAGGATCGTGCAGCCTATAATATGATTAAAAGTGCACTAGATAGGGGAGACATAACCCGGGAAACTAAACTTATTGAAGCCACAAGCGGAAATACCGGTATAGCCCTTGCTATGGTAGCTAGGATATTTAAATTAGATATTGAATTGGTAATGCCCGAAAATTCTACCATAGAACGTGTACAAACTATGCGTGCATATGGAGCTAAAGTTACACTTACAGATGCCGAAGGGGGTATTGAAGGAGCCAGGGATTATGCAGAAACTAAAATGGCCGAAGGTGATTATTTTATGATCAATCAGTTTAGTAATAATGATAATTGGCAGGCCCATTATCATACTACCGGACCAGAAATTTGGAACGATACCCGGCATAAAATATCGCATTTTGTCTCTTCTATGGGAACTACCGGAACCATTATGGGAACTTCTACCTATTTAAAGGAAAAGAATAATGAAATTCAAATTGTTGGGGTGCAACCAACCGATAACTCCAGAATTCCCGGAATTAGAAAATGGCCCGAAGCCTATCTTCCTAAAATTTTTGTACCTACAAAAGTAGACCGAATACTGGAGGTAAGTGAGGAGGAAGCTGTTGCAATGACTAAAAAACTGGCCGAAGAAGAAGGGATTTTTGCCGGTATGAGTAGTGGAGGTGCCGCTGCTGCCGCTCTTAGACTATGTAATGAATTAGAGGAAGGTGTTGTTGTTAGTATAGTTTGCGATCGTGGGGACCGTTATTTATCGTCTCATATTTTTGATTAAAATAAATACTCCGGAAATTGAAAAAAAATTTCCGGAGTGAATATAGAACCTATTTAAGTGGCTTTGTTGGCAAAACCAATGGGTATAATACCCGGCTGCCTGCCTCGAAATTGAAATTTGTTTCAATAAATTTCTTTTGAACTTACCCCGAGGTGTTTTACTCTAAAGTAGCTACAGCATAACCTGTGGCGTCTCTAGTAACATTCATTTTTACATTTTTCTTGTTTTTACCATTTTCAAGTTTCACTTTATAATATTCTTTATCAATAGTCCATCCAGACTTTGTAAATGCCAAATGTTTGGTTCCTACAATACTGTAACCTTCATTGGCTCTTAAGATTTTTACAAGGGTTCTGTTTGGTAAATTAACGTCTACAAAGCGTTGGTTACTGGAAATAACCTCACCATTTCTATTATAATTTACTTTTAGTTTACCTTTATTGGTAATAAAACTTACGGTATATTTATCGTAGCCTTTATCCTGATTGGCCTCAATAAAATCTTCAATGCTAAAATTTTCTCTTGCATATTTTAAAGGATTAGCGTGAAATTGTCCAACGTAGTCTTCACTAACCTGAAATGTTAGCGTATTTGATGTTTCATCAATTTCCAGAGACTTTGGATTAAAATCCATCCTTAATTCGTCTAGCTTAATTATACCTTGTGAATATACCATTCCCACAATGGTGAAACACAATAGGCTTAAGATTAACTTTTTCATAATATTTTATTTTAGAGATTAATAAATAATTATATGCCAAAAGTAATCTTCTCTTAAGCCCAATAAAACTACCTAAGTAGCAGTATTTCAAGCTTTAATAGTTTTTAACGGTTGTTTATTAATTAGTTGCTTTCTTTAAAAGTAGTGGTAAGTTAATTACTTCCATTTTTTTTCGGCTTATTTTCAAAATACCTTCCTTTTTAAAATTTTGGAAATGCCTGTTAACTACAGCTCTTGTAGAGCCTATTAAATTTGCTATTTCGTCGTTAGAAAGATCATGTATATATTCTAGCTTTTGAGATTCATGATTCAGGTTTTTTAAAATTAACCTTGCAAGACGTGCCGGAATTTCGAAAAAAGTATGATTAATAGCATAGTCTTCTACGCGTAGAAGCTGTTTCCCTATGTATGTTAGCAGTTTTTCATTAAGCTCGGGATATAATTTTAACCATTTTTGCATGGTAAAGGTAGGGGTCGTTAACATATGTACTTCCTCTAAAGACTCGTAATAAATTTTATGATTACAATTATCAACTAAAGAAATTACATCAAAAAAATCGTTTTGCTTCAGTAAAAACAAGGTAAACTCCCTACCAGTTTCTTTGTTGGTTTGATATACCTTTAAACGTCCTGAAATTATAATATGAAATTTATGCTTTAAATTTTTGCAGTTGCTGCAAGTGCGTGCCGGCCAAATCTCCTTTACAAAGTTAGAGGCGATTTCAGCCAGAGTTTCCTGCTTAAAATCATTAAAAAGAAGATTATTACCTATAACATCTAAGCCACTCCTGTTTGTACTACCGTTCTTCTTCATAATCAAGCAGTTTGAAAAAAATGAGTCAACCGGGGAGAGTAGAAATAAGTTCTAAATTTAATAAATTCTTCCCTTTTAATTCGTATTTGTTTCCTAAATATTTCTTTAAACCTAAGAAATCAGCTATTTTTGCAAACTTGCAGATTTGAACAAAAATTATGGCGGTGGAAACCTTTGGAATAGAAGATAAGAAAGTAGATAAACAACTTTATGACTATCAACAAAAAGATATAGACAAAATCTTTGGTGTGATAGATAAGCATCCTGAACATTATAACCTTCTTTATCAGTTGCCTACAGGTGGTGGTAAAACGGTTATATTTTCACAAATGGTGCGGGAATATATTCAACGAACTCAAAAAAAAGTACTTATTCTTACCCATAGAATCGAGTTGTGTAAACAAACCTCTAATATGCTAGATGGGTTTGGGGTACGTAACAAGATTATTAATTCTAAGGTAAAGGAATTACCAGACCAGGAAAATTACATGTGCTTTGTAGCCATGGTAGAAACCCTGAACAATCGTCTACACGACGAGAAATTGGAGATTCAGGACATTGGTTTGGTAATTATAGATGAAGCCCATTATAATTCATTTAGAAAACTATTCAAATTTTTTGAAAAATGCTTTATACTTGGAGTTACGGCTACACCACTTAGCTCCAATATTAAGTTGCCTATGAAAGATAATTACCGCGAATTAATTGTAGGTGATTCTATAGGCTCTCTTATTGAAAAAGGCTTTTTGGCCCGGGCAAATACTTTTAGTTACAACGTAGGCCTTACGAGTTTAAAGGTGGGAATGAATGGAGATTATACCGTAAAATCTTCTGAAGAATTGTATTCTAACATTTCTATGCAGGAAAAGTTGTTAAACGCCTATTACGAGCGTTCCCGCGGTAAGAAAACACTTATTTTTAATAATGGTATCAATACGTCAATAGAGGTCTATGAAACCTTTAGAAATGCAGGTTTGCCTATTCGGCACCTGGATAACACCACTAGTAAACAGGATAGAAAGGATATTTTAAAATGGTTTAAACATACGCCTGACGCTATTGTAACCTCCGTTAGTATTCTTACTACCGGTTTTGATGAACCTACGGTAGAAACTATAGTTTTGAATAGGGCTACAAAATCATTAACCCTTTATTTTCAAATGATTGGTAGAGGATCAAGGGTCTTACCGGGAAAATCTGAATTTAACGTGATAGATTTAGGTAATAACCTCGCAAGATTTGGCGAATGGAGTGCCCCGGTAGACTGGAAACAAATTTTTAGAGCCCCAGATTTCTATTTTGAAAATTTATTGAGTGATGAAGAAATAGAGCGGGAATTTAAATATGTAATGCCTCCCGAAATACGAGAGCAATTTTCTAAATCCGAAAATGTAGATTTTGATGTGGAAGAAGCATATGATGAGGTTATAAAAAAAGGATTAAAATCGAAGGCGGTTTTAGAATGGTCTATGGAGCAACACGTAAAAATGTGCGTAGAAAATTCTGAAGATGTTTTTGATGCTCGAATTTTGGCCAAAGAACTAAAAGACGATATTGCTTCAAGAATTAAACAATACTCTTATTGTATTAGTAAAAGTACCAAGAATTATCGCGATTGGCTGGAAGAGGATTACTCGAGAAAACTGAGAATGGCCATCAATAAAGAATTTTAGAAGCAAATTACCTTTCCTGGTAAGCTTTAAATGCATTAAATATCGAATATAGAGTGTATGGGCATTATTAATTAAACAATATTTAAATAAATTGTTTAATTAATAATGCCTTTTTTACAATTTATATCAGCTATGGACCTTTTATAGTACTTTAGTAAGTTTGTTTTCTATAGCTTCTAGTCTTTATCTTTCCCACCAAAAAGGCGTTTAAAGAAGCCTTTCTTTTTCTCTTTTTTCTCCTCTTTTTCAGGTTTATCCTTATCGCTTCCACCAAATAAACGTTTAAAAAAACCGTCTCTTTTTACAGGATCGCAATCCAACATTTCACTAATTTCAGAAGAGATAGGAGCAAACCGGGCTTTTGTGATATCGTTAAAGCTGGTATCCATATTCATTTTTTGCATGAGTTTAGCAAAAATTGGTAATGCCGAATTTGCTCCCTGGCCAATATAGGTGTTTCTGAAGCCTATTCTATGGTCGTCGGCACCAACCCAGGTAACTGCAAGTAGGTTGGGGGTAATACCCACAAACCAGCCATCTTTATTGTTTTGTGTAGTACCTGTCTTGCCCGCAATATCATTACTTAATCCGTAAGTGGTTCTTAGCCTGGTGGCCGTTCCCTGGTTTACCGTAGCTTTCATCATGTCTATCATGATTTTTCGGTTGGTCTCGGAAATAGATGGGGCCTCTGAAATTTCAGGCTTAAATTCAGCTAAAATGTTTCCCTGGTCATCTTCAATTCTGGAGATATAAAAAGGCTTACTCGTTTTTCCATTATTCACAAATGGCGTATAAGCCCTGGTTAACTCGGTTAGACTTAAAGAAGCCGTTCCCAATGCGATTGATGGAACTTTGGGGAGTTCAGAATTTATACCCATAGCTTTTGCCTGGTTCACTACCCCTTGAATTCCTGTCTCCATAAGTACTTTAACGGCAATAGTGTTCATAGACTTACTTAGTGCTTCCTTTAAGTTATAATTTATATGCGGATCTTCTTCATCACCTCCTGAATTAGAAGGAGTCCAGCCATTGGCATAACTTACTTCTCTTGCCGAAAAGTAGGTGCATGGATCCATCCCGTTCTCAAGGGCTGCGGTGTAAACAAACGGCTTGAATGTAGAGCCTACCTGGCGCTTACTTTGTGAAACATGATCGTATTTAAAATATCTAAAGTCTATGCCGCCAACCCAGGCCTGTACCGCACCGGTTTGTGGTGTAACGGCCAGCATCCCTGCGTTTAGGAATTTTAAATAATGTGCTACACTGTCTTTAGTGCTAATATTTCTAGTTTCAACTTTATCGTAATCAAAAAGTTCTATTGATTTTTTTCTATTTAAAATTTCCAGAATTTGATTCTCACTTTTGCCTTCCGTGGCCAGTTTTTTCCAGGCCGAGGTTTTCTTAAGGGCTTCTTTTACTATGTTTTGATTTGTTAACCAGGGGGCACTCTTTCCCCAGGCTTCTTCGTGCTGTTTTTGAAGAGCCCGCAAATGTTCTTTTAAAGCCTCTTCGGCCAAACTTTGCATTTTATAATTTAAGGTGGTGTGTATACTTAAACCATCTCTATAAATATTAAACTTTTTACCATCCTTGTTTTTTAATGTATCCAGGATTTTACTCAAGTCTTTTCTTATTTGGGCCCTAAAATAGGGAGCCAATCCTTTATCGTGACCATAGTTTTTGTAATTAAGAACCAGTGCTTTTTGCTTTGCTTCATTTACTTCGGCCTCTGTTAAATAGCCATACTTTCCCATTTGTTCTAAAACAACATCCCTTCGCAACCGACTTCTTTCAGGGAAAATTCTTGGATTATAAGAATGGGATGCTTTTAATGTGCCTACTAAAACGGCGGCTTCTTCAAGATTGATTTCTGAGGTATGTTTCCCGAAGAATTTCATAGAAGCACTCTCTATTCCGTAGGTATTATCACTAAAAGGTACCGTGTTGAAATAAAGTTTGAGAATATCTTCTTTTGAATAAATATCTTCCAGCCTTTTTGCGATAATGGCTTCCTGAAATTTATTGACAACAATTCCAAGCGGTCCATAATCTTTTCTTCCGTAGATATTTTTGGCCAATTGAAGGCTAATAGTACTACCACCACCGGAAGAATCGTCCTGAAGTAGAATAGATTTAAAAAGCACCCTTAGAAGACTGCGGTTATCAATTCCGTTGTGTTCAAAAAAGCGTGCGTCTTCAGTTGCGACCAGTGCGTTAATTAAATGACTGGGAAGTTCTTCAAATGTAATGGGTTGCCGATCAAAAACATAAAATTTCCCAATAAGTTCACCATTATCGGCCAGAACCTCTGTAGCCCTGTTTTGTCTGAGTTCTTTTAATTCGGTAGAGGAAGGGAGTTCACCCCAGGCTCCAAAATAAATGCTGGCAAAAAATATTATAAAAACGCTAAAAAGACTTACCAGAGTTATGAAAGCCCATTTAAGCCAGGGTTTCCTTTTAATTTTATTGAGCATAGTAAATTTTATTGTTACAAATAAACAAATACCATATAAAAAGGGTTTCCTATTTAAAGATTTTTTAAGTTTTTAAAGTGCAGGTTTTCAGGTGTATCTAAAATTGGCTATAAAAAAGCCGGTCACAAATTACATTGTGCCGGCTAAGGAATAATACATTTCATAAAGAATTTATTTTAAGATCAACACATAGGTTGATGGTTTAAATGCCAGTTGTTTCTTGTAAAATTTTCCTGAAATTTAATATTTGGCTTTTTCCCATATAACTGGCAATCTCTTACGCTTCCAAAATTTCGGTTGATATATTCGTGGATTTTCATAATGTTAAGTTTTTTTAGTAACGACGTTTTATATCCCAGTTACTACGATGGTTTGATTTTAACTGATTTAAAAAAGGACGATTGTTTTGAAAGGTTTTCATAATTTCTAGGTTTTAGGATTATCTTAAATAGCGTCTTTTACTATTCCAGTTTTTCTTGGTACTATTTTTTTCCTGATTAAAAAATGCTCTGCTAATGGTTTCTGAAGTTTTCATAATTTCTAGGTTTTAGGATTATCTTAAATAGCGTCTTTTACTATTCCAGTTTTTCTTAGTACTATTTCTTTCTTGATTAAAAAATGCTCTGCTAAGGGTTTCTGAAGTTTTCATAATTTCTATAATTAAATGTTATACCTAATAGACTGTTAGCAATCTTGTTTGTTACAGTACTATGTTATAAATAGTACTAAATTAACTTATTTTTAACAAATCAGGGTGTTTTTGGCGGGTTTTGGACTTGCTGTTTAAGCTAATTTTTAAATTCGTCTGTTAATAATATTTAATTATACAGGCAAAGCTTAGGAATAAACTTACTTTAGGACCTTATTCTAGAAACCTTATGAAAATGAATAGAATAATTTTGGGGATTATAGCTGCAATTTTTATTGTAGCCGGACTTATATACTGGATCTTTAAGGACAATAGTTATATTTCTTTTGATGATGCTAATAAAACCTATTCTATTGAAAAGAAGTGGGAGTTACCACCCATTCTAGAAGAAATTTCAGGTATCAGTTATTTAGGAAATAATGAAATGGCTTGTATCCAGGATGAAGATGGTACCATCTTTATTTTTAATTTGGAAACCTCAAAAATTACATCGCGAATTGAATTTGGAGAACCTGGCGATTACGAAGATATTGCTGTTCTGGAAGATACGGCTTATGTACTTAGAAGCGATGCCAAAATTATTGAGGTTAAAAATTTTAGGAGTAAAAGTTTTAAAACGAATAGTTATCAGGTATCGGGATTAGATATAAATGATGTGGAAAGTTTGGAAATAGATAGAGTAAATAATCGTTTGCTCTTTGCTGTAAAAGAATATAATAATCGTAAAGCTATTAAGGAAATTTATGCCTTTAATCTTTCTACTAAAACTGTAGAAGAGCAAACTTTTGTAAGCCTGGATGGTGAAGCTAAAATCTATAAAGATTTAGTAGGGGGGAAGGCATCACAGGTAATTAGGCCCTCTGCCATAAGGTTTCATCCAAAAACGGGAGAATTATATGTTTTAGAAGGAAATCAACCAAAACTTATTATCCTCCAAAAAAATAGAACAGAAAGTAATATTCATATTTTAGACACAGAGACTTTTCCGCAACCCGAGGCTTTAGATTTTGATGAAAAAAACCGCTTGTATATTTCTAACGAAAGCCGAAGACAGCCTGCAAATATTTTAAGACTCAAACTAAATACCAAATAAGGTTTATGGCCGATTCTATAGAGACCACTTCAGTTAAGAAAAGTAAAGCACCCCTAATAGTATCAGGAACTATAATAATTGCCTTTGTTGCGGCTTATTTTTTTATTCCCGGAGTTAAAGATTTTTTTTCAGAAGCCTGGAGTGTTTTAACCAGTAACGATGAAGAAAGAATAACCAATTGGGTTTCAGAATTTGGATGGCTGGGACCAACAGTTCTTATTTTGGCCATGGTGGCACAAATGTTTTTAATAGTAATTCCATCGGTTGCGTTAATGGTAGTCTCTATTCTGGCTTACGGACCTATCTTTGGAAGCTTAATTATTTTTGCTGCAATTTTTTCGGCTTCCAGTGTAGGTTACTTTATAGGAAGGTATTTTGGTCCTGTGATCGTAAAGAAATTAATTGGCCCAAAGAATGAAAATAAAATAGAAGATTTTATTGAAGATTATGGCTTTTGGGCAGTTATTGTAACCAGAATAAATCCGTTTCTATCTAACGATGCCATTAGTTTTGTAGGTGGCATTCTTAAAATGGGCTACTGGCGTTTTATTGGAGCCACACTGGTTGGAATCGCACCATTAACTATTTTTATAGCCATTATAGGAAAAAGTACAAGTGGTTTAAAAACCGGTCTACTCTGGGGGTCTATTGTAAGCTTAATAATTTTTATTTTATATGTTTGGTGGGATAAAAATAAACGAGGGAATAAAAATTAGCTCAAGTATTTAATTTAGAAATTATTTACCTGGTAACCTAAATTTATTGCTGAGAGGTTTATCTTGAGACCTGAAAAACCTACTAAATGGCCATCTGGCTTTAGCATAAAATAATTTATCTCCTTCAAATTAAGTATTTTAATTTCTATCACTTATCTTTGTAAAAGTTTAAGCTGTATCCTAACAGGGATTCTTAACTTTCTTTACATATAGATGGTTATTAGCCTTGCCACTACCGGTAATCTCTTCAGGTAATTCCAAGCTTACTCACCTAATTATTAATTAAACATAACTAATGGGCAAATCGCAGCAGACATTTAGTAAAACTGAAAAAGAAAAAAAGAAAATAAAAAAAAGAAAGGAGAAGGAGCTTAGAAAGCAGGAGCGAAAAGAAAACTCAAATAAAGGAGGTAGCTTTGAGGATATGATCGCTTATGTAGATGCAGATGGTAATCTTACTGATACACCACCAGATCCTTCCCAAAAGGTTGAAGTTGAAGCCGAAAGTATAGAAATTGGTATTCCTAAGAAAGAAGATTTACCAGAGGAAGATCCTGTAAGAAATGGAAAGGTTTCCTTTTTTGACCATTCTAAAGGTTTTGGATTTATAATCGACTCAGAAAATAACGAAAAGTATTTTGTTCACGTTACCGGATTAATCGATGAGATTAATGAAAATGATAAGGTAAGCTTTGAACTTGAAAAAGGAATGAAAGGTATGAATGCTGTACGAGTAAAACAGCAGTAGACCTATAATAACAATAAGGTTTGGTAATGCATATTGCTAAACCTTTTTATTTTTCCCAATCTTTAATAAAAGTTTTAGGCTTTGTGGTGGAATAAATACGAAGTGCTACAGTGTATATTTTTACATTCAGGAGATTGTAGTTTTTTAGAATTAAAAATTAGGATCAGCTTGATACTGAGCTATTAAAATTAGTTTTAAAACTTATAGGCTACGATAATACCGTGATTATTTCCTAGTATCCCATTTTTTAGGCCGAAGTTATAGTAGTAAACAAACTTAAAATTTTGTAAGGCATAAATTCCACCTAGAAAATTTATAGAATGGCTACTTCTATATCCAGTACCAATTTCAAACTTATTTTTAAAATTTACGGCAATATTCGCATCTATTTGTAATGGTGCTCCATTTTCATATTTTAAAAGTGCGCTAGGTTTAATCATAATTTCCTGAAATCTATTAGTGAAAAAACGATATCCGAAATAACCATAAAACGGATTACTCAGGTTCAAATCATTTCTTGATGCTAGTTTATCGCCTAAAATATTGGGAGCTGAAACTCCCAGATAAAAGTTTGCCCTATTGTATAGAATACCCACTCCCATTGTGGGAATATTGGCATTTATGTTTTCATCAAACTTAGGATCATTGGTAATGCCCAAATCCAATAAATTTTCATTAAACTGTTGCACGCCAGCGGTAATACCAAAGGACAATACATTCTGATCGTATACTTGCCAATAAGGCCGATTATTCTCCACATCGAAAAATATTTTATAAGAATAGGCCACAAATGCTCTTGTACTGGTGGTTACCCCTATTTTATCGTGCAAAACTGCTGCTCCCAAACCCATTTTATTGTTGTTAATGGGTGTATGGAAACTAAAACTAAGTGTTGTTGGGCTCCCTTCTATATTATTTAAATACCCATAATTGCTTATAGAAGCTTCGGGGCTTTCAGCAATTCCGGAATAAGCAGGATTTAATATAAAAGGATTGTAATTATATTCCGGGAATAAAGCGGTTTGTTGTGCACTAGAAATATAGGTGCATATAAAAACAATAAAACAAGTGGTTATGGCCGTTTTATATTTTTTAGTCATGTAAACTTTCTGAGCCATTTATTTCTATTTAGTTATTTGAATAGTAACAATCATTTTTCTTAAAAATCTATAAATGATCTTTAACGCTTTAAGACTAGAAAGCCTTTTAATTTTTTAAGTCGATGGTTTTTAGTAACATTTTCAATGGTAAAGAAATACGTGCCTGAAGGTAAGTTGCTACCTCCAAGTTTGGTTGATTTGTTAGCTATTCCTCTAAAAACATTGTTTTGATTATTATAACCTTGAATACGGAATACAATATCTCCCCAGCGATTATATATGGAAACTATATTGTTAGGATGATTCTCTATTCCCCCAATAACCCAATAGTCGTTAATACCATCATCGTTAGGTGAAAAGCCATATTTTGTTTCGCTTACAGTAATATTAGTAGTTTCTGTGGTAAAACTTATTTCTGTACATCCCGTAGCATTTCCTACCGCATTATAAGGAGTAACCGAAACATAGATAGTGGTGTTTTCAGGGAAATCGGTTGTATGGCTATAAGTTGTTGTTGTAAGATTGGTATTATTTACCAGGTCATTTCCTCCTACAGTTGTCCCGATATTTATATAATATCCATCGGCATCTTGTACAGCATCCCAGCTAATATTTTCACTGATGCTAACCTCGGTTGCACCGTCTACCGGACTGGTAATTGTAGAACAATTTGGAATGCTCGGAGTTGCAAAGCTCTCTGTGGTAAAACTTATTTCTGTACATCCTGTGGCATTACCAATAGCATTATAAGGAGTAACCGAAACATAAATTGTAGTATTTTCAGGGAAATCGGTTGTAGGGTTATAATTTGTTGTTGTAAGATCGGTATTATTTACCAGATCATTTCCTCCTGGAGTTGTCCCGATATTCACATAATATCCATCGGCATTTGGTACAGCATCCCAGCTAATATTTTCACTGATGCAAACATCGGTTGCACCGTCTACCGGACTGGTAATTGTAGTACAATCCGGAACGCTCGGATTTGCGAAGCTCTCTGTGGTAAAACTTATTTCTGGACATCCTGTGGCACTTCCTACCACATTATAAGGAGTAACCGAAACATAGATTGTGGTATTTTCAGGGAAGTCGGTTGTATGGCTATAACTTGTTGTTGTCAGCTCAGCATTATTTACCAGGTCATTTCCTTCTGGAGTTGTCCCGATATTTATATAATATCCATCGGCATTTGGTACAGCATCCCAGCTAATATTTTCACTGATGCTAACCTCGGTTGCACCGTCTAGCG